>OMUX01000331.1 GCA_900314345.1 uncultured Erysipelotrichaceae bacterium
CCTCTGTAAATCCCATATAGAGAACATCAATGTTCTGCTTGATGGCACCTTCCTGCAGAAGGCTGGCAAACATTTCAGCATGTGTGATAGATTCCGTATCTTCCGGATCCCTGGAGACAATGATGCGGGAAGGATAGAGGTTGTCGTACAATGCCTTGGATTCCCGCAGAAACTCCGGAGAGAAGAAGATGTGGCTCGTATGGTATTTCTCCCTGACAGACTTTGTATAGCCGACCGGAATCGTGGACTTGATGACCATCCAGGCATCCGGGTTTGCCTTCATGACAAGCTCGATGACGGATTCCACGGCAGAGGTGTCAAAGTAGTTCTTCACACTGTCGTAGTTTGTCGGTGCGGCAATGATGACAAGGTCTGCCTTTGCGTAAGCCTGGAAGGCGGGATTATTGACGGAATCCGTCTGATCATTGAGCACACAGGTCAGATCCAGCTTCTTTTCCTTCAGGTATTTCTCAATGTATTCATCCTGGATGGGAGAAACACGTCTGTTGATCTTGTCTACCTTGTCCTTGATGATATCCACGGCTGTGACATGGTTGTGCTGGGCCAGCAGCACCGCCAGGGAAAGACCGACATAGCCTGTGCCTGCCACAGCAATGTTCTTCGGAGACTGCTTCTCATAATCTGCAGTGACTGTTTCATCCTCCAGCACATCGCTCAGTTCAAAGCCAAGGCAGTCTCCTAAAGCCTCCAGCTGATCAACGGAAGGCATGTAGGTTCCCTGTTCCAGATGCGAGATCATTGTCCGGTTCATGCCGGTTTTAACGGAAAGATCCTTCTGTGTCATGCCAAGCTTTTTGCGCTTTTCCATGACCAGCTTTGTCAGTTTTTCCTGTGACAGTTTTCTCATAACTTCTCCTTGTTATAATTGGTAACACACATATTTGGGATATCCATGTATTACTGTACTGAAGAACAAGAAAAGATCAATACAAAAGATATCATTTTCAGAAAATGATATCTTTCGTAACATTATTGTGCTTTAAGCTTCCATACTGCATATGCAAGCAGTCCGATCAGGCTGACTGCGGAGAGGACCCGGCTGAATGCCTGCACGGAAGTGCCTGCGTATTCACAGATATACGTGCCTGCTGAATTTATTTCGGTCTGTACCAGACCATGGCTGCTTTCATACGTGGATACCGGCGTGCGTACACCATGGTCCATGGCATAGACCTGATAGCCTTTGTAGTACGTGATGGGAAGGATCAGGCTCTGTCCTGCATGGGCTTCATCCACCTTGAAGCTGAAGGTGCCGCCGGATCTGGCATCCGGGAGGTCCGTGTCATTTTCATAGACATCCTTGATATTTGTGGAATAGGTTCGGTAGTCCGGTGAGGTAATGGGAAGATAATCTCCGCCAGCCAGTTCCACCCGCATGTAGGATGCGGAATACCATGGATCAATCAGTGTTCCGTCTGTGATATCGGAATAGCGGGACTGGGAAGTGATGCCGAAGGTGCGCTGTGTGGCAGGTGTGAGCTGCCATACACTGAATGCCACAACACAGGCAAGCAGGATTCTCTTTATGCTTTCTTTCTTCATAGCACTGGCAATACCATAGCCGGCAGGGATTGTCAGCAGAACGGTTGCCAGTGTCATCAGGCGCCAGGGGAACTGAATGACACGCAGCTTTGTGAATAGATCCCATGGTACATATTCAATGGGCAGTAACAGGAACACATAGCCAAGAATCAATGAAGCCAGCACAAAGCGGTGTGTTTTCCGTTCTGTCTTGTCACAGAAGAAATACAGCAATGGCAGGAATGCCAGGAAGATGCCGGGATTGAGATTCATCGTGCTTCCCTCCGGCATGCCATAGCCTTCGACACCAAAGGCAATCGGGATCTGAAAGTACTGTTTCAATGTCATGGCATTGCCGGCAAGATCAGAGCTTTTCGCATAGTAGTCGACATAGAAGTCCTGGCTTTTCAGCTGTTCGATCATGGGCAGGGTGAACCATGCAGTGACTAAGAAGGCTGAAACCGCAGAGAAGAACAATGCCAGGAGCTTATCCTTGTTCAATACCTTGAGATAGATCAGGCTGTACAGAATCACCAGCGCCACACCGAACAGGAATGTCAGGTTATGCGACAGAATGAGGCCAGCAAGACCGATGATGAGCAATATCTTTCCGCTTGCCAGGTGGTTTTCTTCCAGGACTTCATAAAGCCCGGAAAGCACACAGGGAAGAAACGTCATGGCCATGACTTCACCCAGTGCGCCTCTGACATAGACGTCCGTCATGCGGTAGCTGCAGAAGACATAAATGGCTGATACCAGCAAGGAAACAGACTGTTTATGGAACATACGCTGGATGAGAGATGCCATGGAATAAGCTGTAAAGAACGTGGTACAGAAGATGACCAGCTTGTAGGCACCGGCAAGGCTCATGCCCTTGTTGTAAAGCCAGGCAGGAAGGATCAGGAAGAAGTCATTGTAGAACAAAGGACTTGCATAGCCGAAGCCGTTGTTCTTGAAGGGATAGATACAGGGAAGAAACGCTCCTCTTGAAAGTGCTTCTGCCATGCCGGTGATCCTTGAGAGATGAAAGAAAGTATCCATCTCAATGCCAAGGAAATCATAGAGGAGATACGGATAGCAGAAGACAACGGCCAGAAGGAATGAAGAAAGCAAAAGCCATTTGTTCTTTTTGAAATACTCTTTGATCATCAGAAGTACCATGTCGGGAACCACTCAAGTACTTTCAGATAGGCTGTGGTTGTACCGAATCCTGCAGTTGCCGGAAGGAAGAGGAAGAAGAGCACCAGGACAGCAATGGCATAGACATTCACTGCAGTCTTCAGCTTTGGATTGAG
>OMUX01000418.1 GCA_900314345.1 uncultured Erysipelotrichaceae bacterium
CAGACAAAGTAGTCATAGGGAATCCGACTGGTTCTTCTTGCCCAGTAGTAGTCATCAATCTCATAGCTCCCGTGCTCCTGGAAGTACTGCTTGCGGTTTCCGAATGCAGCATCAGAGCCAAGCATGAAGACATTGTTATAGCCTTCCTTCTTCAGGATATCGCCCAGGTTGTATGCCCTGGGCATGAATTCTTTCATTGTTCCTCTTTTATTGGTATAGGCATTGGTCAGCTCCAGTGGAAGACCTGCGGTCTGAGAGACAATGCCGGCAATGGTCCAGGTTCCTCCGGTTAAAGGAATGCCTCCGTTGAGCATGCCGTCATCCCCGTTGAAGCAGTCATTGGATAATGCAAGTTCTGTCAGCTCGGGAATCAGGTTTGCACTCTTTCCTCCGCCCACGGATTCATCGGCAGAGGACATCTCCATGGATTCCATGAAGATGTAGATCAGGTTCTTCTTTTCTTCCGGGAATGTAATATCAATCGTTTCCGGATCTGCGTAGGCATCCTCAAAGATTTCCGCATCGAAGTTCGTGTTGGTGAGGTAGTCATACATGCCGTACTGCCACCAGAAGCTGTCAACGACAACAGAGACGGCAATGAGGCAGGCAAGGATCGTAGACCAGCGGAGTGTGAAGATACTCAGCAGCCTGTGCTTCCATGCCCTCTTGTCTTCTGCATTCTTCGGCTGCTTGCGCAGATGCATGTAGATCAGCAGTAATACAAGTCCAAGGATAAAGGCAGCGCCGCCCCAGTAGGACAGCTGATGGAACAGCTTGGAGAAGTTGTTCCAGTTGGCCCCGTCGAGATTGGTATTCATATGGAACAGGAGCTGATCGATGGTGACTTCAGAGAAGTTATTGATGAGGTAGATCCAGCCCACGATGATCAATGCCGTGATGACATATAAAAGGATGGCAGGAATCTGCTTGAGGACAAGACGGATGCCATGGGGCACTGCATCCTTTTCATAAGCATGGCGGATGCTGCGGAAATCCAGAAGGACCAGGGCAAACAGCGCAGCCAATGCAAGGTAGATGAAACGCCATGCCTTCTTTGCAATGCCGGCACGGACTTTCACCTGTTCCATGAATGTATCATTGACTGTAATGGTCCAGATGGTATAGAACAGGTCATCTTCCCTGCTCATGACAACCTTCTCTTCAGAAACATTGGTGTTGTAGGAAAGAGAATCAATGAGCTTTCCGTTTTCCGGATCATAGACGATCATGTTGATGCCGTTGCCATTGGGTGAGCAGTTCTTTCCGTCAATCAGAACAGAGGAACGGTTGCCTGAGGAAGTGCCGGCACTCGTCATGTAGATTCTGTGGTTGTTGAAGACCTCATATTCCGTGTCATTGGCTTCACCTGCATAGGAGAAGTTCTCATCTTTCCAGACCCAGGCAAGATAGCTGCCGCCCTTGGGTCCGTCCTTCGGTGTTGTCTCAATGCCTGTTTCAAGCAGGGCATTGTTCATCTCCTCGCTCCAGCCGGTTCCTGCATCACCCTTGGCGGAAAGGATCAGAAGGTATCCCTGATCGCAGTAGTCATGGATTGCTTCAGGCAATGTCATGTCTTTGAAGTATGGATTGTCCGGATGGGAGAACTTCTTCGTGCTGTAAGCCGCAAGAAAGGAATCCTGGTAGTATTCCAGGAACTGGATGCCCCAGTAATAGAATGCAGTGATGGTATCAGATTCCGACTGGATGGCAAGCTGGTTGTTGTCATTGTCTGACTTCACATCCAGGTTGATTTCCACACAGGGAAGATCACTGTCTGTTTTTGTGTTTTTCCCTTCTGTTGTTTCTCCGTCGAAGTTTCCTTCCACAGACAGTACCTTTTCATTGGTACCGTAGGTCTGTGCACTTTTCGGAACAAGCAGCTGGAGTCTTGATGGTCTTGGCATAAAGGCCAGTAAAATACACAAAAGGATCAGAGCCATCAGGATATGGTCTGTGATCCTTCTGTTTCCTTTTCCAAGCTTCTCTGCCACGTGATGTATTATAGCGGGGTTTTACCGGAACAACACGTGAATCTGACAGTT
>OMUX01000369.1 GCA_900314345.1 uncultured Erysipelotrichaceae bacterium
TCACAATGATGAACTGAAGAAGAGCAAGGATGCCTTGCAGTCTGATTATGATGAACTGGAGCGCAGCAATGACACGCTGCGTGCAGGAAATGCATCTCTGATTCAAAGTAATGAAAACCTGAAGACAGACAATGCTTCACTGAAGGAACATAATGATTCACTGCAGTCAGATAACGATGCATTAAGGGCAAGCAATGTGTCTCTTCAGTCTCATAATGATGAGCTGCAGAAAAGCAAGGATGCACTGCAGAGTGATTATGATGAACTGAATCGTTCGAATGATACCCTGAAGTCCATCAATGCATCGCTTCTGACAGGCAATGAGAGTCTGCAGAAGAACAATGCGTCTTTAAAAGAGCACAATGATACATTGCAGTCAGATAATGACAGCCTGCGGGCAACCAATACAACACTGCAGAGCCACAATGATGAACTCAAGGAAAGAAACCAGACACTCCGGACAAATAACGAAGCATTAAAGGAAAACAATGACAATCTGCAGAAAGACAATGCTTCCCTGAAAGCACACAATGATACACTGCAGTCCGACTATGATGAGCTGAACCGTTCGAATGATACCCTGCGCACCATCAATGCTTCTTTGATGATGGGCAATGAGGATCTGAAGAAGAGCAATGCAACCCTGCAGTCAGATAATGATGATCTGAAGGCCAGCAATGCATCATTGCAGTCTCACAATGATGAACTGAAGAAAAGCAATGATGTACTGAAGTCCGACTATGATGAACTCCAGCGCAGCAATGACACACTTCGTGCAGGAAATGCTTCTCTGATTCAAAGCAATGACAGCCTGCAGAAGAACAATGCATCTCTGAAGGAACACAATGATTCCCTCAAGACTGACAATGATGCATTAAGAGCAAGCAATACATCTCTTCAGGAAAGCAAGGATGCACTGCAGTCTGACTATGATGAACTGAACCGCTCCAATGATACATTGCGAGCAATCAATGCATCGTTGATGACAGGCAATGCAAACCTGAAGACAGACAATGCTTCGCTCAAGGAACACAATGATTCCCTGCAGGCAGACAACGATTCCCTCAAAGCGAGCAACACGGAATTAAAGTCTCACAATGATGAACTGCAGAAAAGCAATGATGAACTGAAGTCTGACTATGATGAACTCCAGCGCAGCAATGACACACTTCGTGCAGGAAATGCTTCTCTGATTCAAAGCAATGACAGCCTGCAGAAGAACAATGCATCTCTGAAGGAACACAATGATTCCCTCAAGACTGACAATGATGCATTAAGAGCAAGCAATACATCTCTTCAGGAAAGCAAGGATGCACTGCAGTCTGACTATGATGAACTCCAGCGCAGCAATGATACCTTGCGGGCAAGCAACTCTTCATTGATCAAGTACAGCCAGAACCTGAAGGCAGACAACCATGCCCTGCAGGCACACAATGACGAACTTCGCATGAGCAACCATAATCTGCAGGCGGACTTTGATGAACTGCAGAAGAACAACAACACACTGCAGTCCGACAATGAAAGCCTGACAGCAGATAATGAGGTGCTGCTTCATGATTCCAGGGAAGATGCCCTGACCCATGTCATGAACCGCAGAGGTCTGAATGAGGATGCACAGAAGTTCCTGGATGAACATGCAAAGCTGATCCTGATTCAGATCGATATCAATGACTTCAAGCTGTTCAATGACCTGTACGGACACCATATCGGCGATCAGCTGCTGATTGCCCTGGCAGATGAATTCCGGCAGCTTGTTCCGGAAGGGGATATCCTTGCAAGATACGGCGGTGATGAGTTCACCCTCATGATCGACGGTCCGGAAAAGGCATGGATGAAGAAGGCGTATCATTTCTTCAACAGCCTGCATCTGTTTGAATATGAAGGAAAGCGGTATACCTACATGCTTTCCGCAGGCTTTGCGGCATATCCGGAACAGACGCTGTCGCTTGCCACACTGCTGCGCATGGCTGACTCTGCCCTGTACCATGCAAAGATGATCACGAAAGAGAAGTTCTGGAAGTATGAACCGGAAATGGACCATGACTTCCGTTCCTCCTTCGGCTTCAATGCCAGGAATCTTTCCAGCTGTGCGCCAGGAGCGATGCTGATCTGCAAGGCAGATGAATCGAAGGAAATCCTGTTTGCCAATGAACAGTGTGCTGAACTGTTCGGCTATGAGAGCATCCCTTCCTTCCTGGGCGTGGTGAAATCCTTTCATACCCTGGTGATACCGGAAGATCAGGAAAAACTGAATCACAGCATTGAAATGCTGAATGAAAGCCAGGAACAGTATCTTCTCAACTACCATGTCCTGTGCAAGGATGGCAAGGAGAAGCATATCCTGAATGCAGGACGGCTTGTGGACAATGAACATTTCGGACTGATCTTCTATTCCTTCCTGTTTGATTTCGACAGGATCATGGAAGAGATTCAGAAGGATGCGGAATGATGGATCCCTTTGAAGAAAGAATCCGGAAAATCCGGGAAGAGATCGATGCAGATCCGGACAATGCGTTCTGGCATGAACAGGGCATCGGCCCGGTGTTCCAGGCATCCCCTGAAGCACGGATTGTGCTGATCGGACAAGCACCCGGACGTAAGGTACAGGAGACGGGAATCCCGTTCAATGACCAGTCCGGAAGGACATTGATGTCATGGCTTGGCATGGATGAACCGTTCTTTCATTCTGAAAAAGTAGGCATCCTGCCGGTGGATTTCTATTATCCGGGCAAGGGAAAGTCAGGAGACCTTCCGCCAAGGACGATCATGGCCAGCCGCTATCATGACCGGCTTCTTGCATGCATGCCGAAGGCAAAGCTCAGGATCCTGATCGGAAGATATGCCGTGGATTGGTATCTCAAGGACAGGATGAAGGAGAATCTGACGGAAACGGTCAGGAATTACAAGGATTATCTTCCAGAGTATTTTCCCGTTGTGCACCCGAGTCCTTTGAACCAGAGATGGCAGAAGAACAACCCATGGTTCATGGAAGAAGTAGTGCCTGCGCTGCAGAAGGAAATTTTGAGAACGTTTACGGGCTGAAACCATCTTCACAGAACAACAGTGTAAATATTAAAATGGTGACATCGGAAAGGACGAAGGTATGAGCGGACTCTATCATTTCACGGACAAGGAGCGGGAATTCTTTGAGAAGATGCCTTTCAATATGGCCATCTACCAGACCGTGAATGGAAAGACATCCACGGTGCTTGTCAGTGATGCAATGTGCTCTTTCTACGGCATGCCGCGTGAAGATGTGATCCTGAGCCTGAATACCAGCATGTTCCGCTTTGTCCATCCTGATGATGCGCCTAGGATTGCCTATGCAGGCACACAGTTCCAGAAAGGACTTGCTGACTACAGCGTCCGCTACCGGGCACAGCTGCGCGGCATGGATCATTATCATGAGATCCACTGCATCGGCGAGAAAAGAAAGATGCCTGACGGCACATTGCTTGCATTCTTCCTGTACATGGATGTGGAAGCTACACAGGAAGATGACCGTGAAGCCATAGAAATGTTCAATGACTTCCGCAAGGATATCGTTTACCATGATGAGCTCACCGGTCTTGGCAACAAGATGTACCTCATGACTTTTGGCATGGATGAGACTGCCCGCATCTGCAATGAAGGAAATACACCGGCTGCCGTCTTCATGAATATCACCAGCCTGAAGGCATACAATGCACAGTACGGAAAACAGGCTGGCGATGATCTTCTGAAAGGACTTGCCGGTCTTCTGAAGCAGTTCTTCCCGGATGCCTTAAGCATCCGCTATGTGGATGACCGGTTCATCATGCTCTGCAGGGCAAAGGATCTTCTGGAACAGCTCGGGAAGATGGAAGAGGAGTTCCGGAAGCTGCGCAAGGGCGGCAACTGCCGTCTGATCTACGGGATCTATTTTCCTGTTCCCGACAAGGATGACATCAATACGATCATTGAACGTTCCAGCTATGCGCTCAAGCAGATCGGCAGTGATACAAGAATCAACTGGAGCGTCTATGACACAGACATGGATCAGGAGTACTGGCATGAGCAGTATGTCCTGAACTGTCTGGACCAGGCTATGGAACAGAACTGGATCATTCCGTATTACCAGCCGGTCTATGACAACCGCACGGGAAACCTGTATGGCCTTGAGGCACTGGCCATATGGATTGATCCGCAGAAGGGCATGCTTGCCCCGTACCGCTTCATTCCGGTACTGGAAAAGTACCACCTGACATGGAAGCTCGACTGGCACATGCTTTGCTGCGTGCTTCATGATCTCAGGAGGCTGCAGGATGCCGGAAGAAAACTGCATCCAATATCCGTGAACATTGCCCGTGAGGATCTTGAACGTGAACATGCCATTGAACATATCCTGAAACTGGTCGATGAAAGCGGCATTGAGCGCAGGTACATTGTCTTTGAAATCACGGAACGGGATCTTGCCGTGGATGATGCAAGGTTCCGCGAAGCAATTGAATGTCTTCGCAGAGAAGGCTTCCAGACATGGGTGGACGACTTCGGCAGCGGCTATTCCAGTCTGAATGTCATGCATGAGTATCACTTTGATCTGATCAAGCTGGATATGCAGTTCCTGCAGACCCTGGATGAAAACAAAGAGGTGAACCATGTCATCATGGCATCGGTTGTGCAGGCTGCCCATCAGCTTGGCATTGAAACACTTACCGAGGGTGTTGAGACTAAGGACCATCTGGCCTTTCTCAAGGAAATCCATTGTGATCTTTCACAAGGGTATCTCTTCTCCAAGCCAAAGCCTTTAAGTGAACTCCAGGATGTTCTCTGAAAGAAGGAAATGCCATGAAGCTTGTCAGGAATGCTGAAGTCCTCAGCCCGGAACCGCTCGGGAAAAAGGATATATTGATTGAAGGTACAAAGATCGCATGGATCGCTGAAAGGATCCACGGCTATGAAGAAGCGGAAGTTATTGACGCATCCGGTCTGACGCTTGTACCCGGATATATTGATCTGCATGAACATATCACAGGAGGCGGCGGGGAACAGGGCTTTGCAAGCCGTGTTCCGGAAGCCTCTCTTTCTCTTCTCATTCAAAGCGGCGTGACAACGGTGCTTGGCCTGCTTGGAACAGACGGCATCACAAGAAGCCTGGAAAATCTCCTTGCCAAGGCACGGGAGTTTCAGGAAAACGGCATCACTGCTTATATACTCTCCGGTTCCTATGGCTATCCGCCGGTGACCTTCACCGGCAGTGTGGAACGGGATCTGGTGCTGATTCCCGAAGTCAGAGGTGTCAAGACCGCCGTCAGCGACCACAGAAGCTCCGATCCCCAGAGCAAGGAACTCATTGCCCTTGGCACAGCTGTCAGAAGAGGTGCAATGCTTGCTGGAAAGGGCGGTTTTGTCACCATGCATATGGGAAGCGGAAGAAAGGGACTGGACCCTTTGTTCAAAGCCCTGGCAGAAAGCGATCTTCCTGCATACACGTTCCTGCCGACACATATGCTCCGGACAGAACATCTCATGGAGCAGGGACTGCAGTTTATTTCCATGGGCGGCTATATGGACTGCACGGCAGAAGGAGAGGAACCAGGACTTTCAGAGACCGCTGACAAGCTTCTGAAGCTGATTTCTTCAGACAAGGATGTCATTCATCATCTGACGCTTTCCTCTGATGCCTTCGGTTCCATGCCGAAATTCAACGAACATATGGAATGCATCGGACTGACCTACAGCGGTCCGCAGTCATTGCATGAAACGATGAAGGCACTTGTAAACAAGGGACTTGCACTTCCGGACGCGATCCGCCTTCTGACCATCAATCCTGCCAAGGTGCTGCACCTTTCCGGCAAGGGCCGGATTGCAGAAGGCTGTGATGCCGACTTCCTGCTTCTCAATGAGAAGCTGAATATCACATCCGTTTATGCAAAGGGAAGATGTGCCATGGATCATGGCAATGTACTGATGAAAGGAAGATTTGAGTGAATGCCGGGCAGCCGGCATTTTTAGAAGGGGATTCCAATGATCGTATATCAGGACTTCAACTATCCTTTAAAGAATGAAAACAGACGCCTGCATATCTACCTGCCGCCGTTTTACGATCGTTCCAATGAACGGTATCCTGTCATGTATATGTTTGACGGACAGAACCTGTTCCATGATGCAGAAGCGACCTATGGCAAAAGCTGGGGTCTGGAGTACTTCCTTGACCACTATGACAAGAACATGATTGTCTGCGGCATGGAATGCGGGCACAACGGAGATGAACGGCTCAGTGAATACAATCCCTATGACATGTCATGGCACGGGCACTTCGTGCATGGGGCGGGAGAGGAAACATTCCGCTGGCTCATTGAAGAGGTAAAGCCATTCATGGACAGTCACTTCCGGACCTATGGCCACAGGGAGGCCACCGGCATCGGCGGTTCCTCCATGGGCGGCATCATGAGCATGTACGGTGCTGTCGCTCACAATGACGTCTTCTCCAAGGCAGCCTGCCTTTCCACCGGTGTATTCTGGAATCTGAGCAGATTCAGAAAAACCCTGTCTATGAATGTACTCAGCCCGGATACCAGGATCTATATCTCCTGGGGTGAAAAGGAAGCAGGCAGGGCAGCGCACAACGGAAATCCGGAAACAGATACCAGGGAGGCAAGGGCGGTATACCGTTTCGAGCACGAACTGCAGGAAAAGGGCGCAAGGACATACCACCTGTTTGTCAGAGGCGGGGAACACAATGAAGCCTCCTGGGAACGGCAGAATCAGAAATACATGGATTTTCTCTGGATGAACAGAGACTGAATGACGGAAATGAGCGTATGATTGTGGCATGCAGAAAAATGCGATGATCAACATGACTTCCGG
>OMUX01000279.1 GCA_900314345.1 uncultured Erysipelotrichaceae bacterium
CAATATGTATGGCAGGAGGATATGAAATGACACTCACTGATGAAGAAATCAAGGCAAAGATGCAAGTCCTCATGCCAAAAGACGACCCATTGTTCACCGCACTTGTCAGCTATGATCCTGATCTTGCCAGAGGCATCCTTACACTGTTCATGAATGATGCCGGATTTCTGAATTCCTTCTATTCCGCAGAAGTCAGACTGAAGATACTGCATCATGATCAGGACATCAATAACGGAGCTCTGTTCGAGAATGCTGTTACCCAGCAGCTGACCGCGAATGGATTCCATATTTTCTATTGCAAATCAAAGAAATCCGGAGCATCAGAATTATTGAGATCAGGTATGTGCTCTTCCTGCCGGAAACAGATCAATGCAGGCGCAGCCTGACAGGCATCTTCATGTCCCGTTCGCTGAATAATATCTTCTCCACCGGTGCGATCAGCCTGCGAGAGGCACTCTGCCGGGATGGAACAGAGCTGAACGGCAATGAGGAAATCCTGAGCCGATACTTCCACAGGAAGGATCCTGGGCTCGAATAAGGCGCGGTAAGTAATTCTCAGCTGCGGATCTCCCAGGCACTGCTCATATTCTGCAGCTCCGCCATATGCGCAAACCTGCCCCCTGCTCTGAGCAGCTCCTGAGGAGTACCTTCCTCAACGATCCGGCCCTGGTCGAGTACGATCACATGGTCTGCGTTCTCTATCGTCCGCATCCGGTGGGCGATGACGATCACGGTCTTATCCTGCGTCAGCCGGCTGATCGCGGCCTGCACCTGGCTCTCATTCTCGACGTCAAGACTGGCCGTCGCCTCATCCAGCAGGACGACCGGTGCATTCTTGAGCAGTGCCCGCGCAATCGAGATCCGTTGCCGCTCTCCGCCGGATAATCTGGCACCGTTCTCACCGATCACCGTCTGATAACCGTCCGGCAGCTTCGATACGAAATCATCGCAGCAGGCAGCTTTCGCAGCCGCCAGTACCTCTTCGTCCGTTGCGCCGTGTCGGCCAAGCCTGATGTTCTCCATGATCGTGTCATTGAAGAGAACGACGTCCTGGAAGACGATGGAATAGCTGGTCAGCAGAGTCTCCGGATCCACCGTCTGAATGTTGGTCCCGCCCAGCGTAATCGTACCTGAAGAGATATCGTAGAACCTGGCAGCCAGACGGGCAATGGTAGATTTGCCGCTGCCGGATGCTCCGACCAGCGCCGTCACCTGCCCCTGTCTCGCAGTGAAGCTGACGTCCTTCAATACGGTCTTCTTCTGATCTGACTGGTAGGCGTAGCTCACGTGGCTGAATTTCAGATCATATCCCTCCGGATGGAAATCCGTTGTGCCGACCTGGCGCGGCGTATCGCGGATTGCCTTCAGGCGTTCGATGCGTACCTGTGTGTTGAACGTTGCCGCAATATTCTGCAGTACGATATTGATCGGATCGTAGATTCTCGCTGCCGCAAACATGAAACCGATGAAGAAGAGCAAAGAGATCTGACCGCGAACCAGCAGGATCGTCCCCTCCAGCGCTGCTGTTGCCAGTCCCAGCCGGATGAAGGCCTGAGACGCGGAGATAAGCGATGAAGTGGCCAGCTCTGAGTGGATATGCGACCGGATCGCATCATCCGACTGTTCCCGGAGTCTGTCCAGGCAGACCTTCTCTCCGGAGAAGGCCCGGATATCTCTCACCTTGTCGATACTCTCCTGAATGGTCGCCGTTACTCTTCTGCTCTTCGCGAAATACTCCCTTGTGTGCTGGTTCTGGAAGGCTTTTGAACTGAATGTTGTCAACAGCGCGGCAGGGAACACCCACAGAATGGCGATCCCCATTCTCCAGTTGAACAGGAGCATCATGATGCCGATTACCGTGATAGACAGGAATGAGGCGTAACCTACTGAAACGTAATGTGAGAACATGCGCTCGATTTCCGCCGAATCCATGATGAGCGTGTTCGTGAGATCACTCAGATCCTTTTGCTCGTACCAGGACATAGGCAGCCGCCGCAGACTCTCCGCCAGCGATATTCTCCGTGCCGCCCCTTCCCGGAACGTCGTGAGGTACATAGCCTTGTACTGCATATAATGCAGAATGAAAATCAAAGCCAGCACGACCAGTGAGAGTACAATTGCCACAGGCATGAGGTCTTTCGTTTCAGTACCTGTACTGAGCCGCTCATCCAGTGTAGATATGATACCCATGGTGAGGAATACCGGCACCATGAGTCCCAGATTGCAGAGGAATGTCCACAGGACCGCGGACAGAAAGCCCTTTGCTCCAGTCTCCGACATGGCGTAACGATCCATCAGCCTTTTCACTATCATAACGATTCCTTTCTCAATCATGGATTTCAATCACAGATACGATGCCCTGTTTCAGGTCATGACAGGCGCACCAGAATAAGCTGTGACTGCCCATGTTAATACCAATATCAGTCACTTCTGTGCAGAAGATCCGATCCTCCAGAACGCCGCCTCTGTGTAATCATGCCACATCTGTGCGTACAGGCCTCCCTGAGCCACGAGATCGTCATGCCTACCGTGTTCCCGGATCTGTCCGTTCTCCATGACGAGAATCTGATCCGCGTTACGTACAGTGGACAGCCGGTGGGCAATCATGATGACCGTACGACCCTTTGCCAGCCGTGAAATCGCCTGCTGAATCACATATTCATTGTCCGGATCAGCATAGGCTGTAGCCTCATCCAGAATGATGATCGGAGAATCCTTGAGGAATACCCTGGCCAGCGCGATCCGCTGCAGCTCACCGCCGGAAACATGCAGCCCCTGACTGCCGACGACCGTATCCAGTCCATCCGGAAGCCCCCGGACAACATCCGCACAGCTGGCGGATTCCAGTGCCTGCCATAGCTCCTCGTCCGCTGCATCCGGTTTCGCCATCGTCAGGTTCTCCCGCACGCTGATGTTGAAGAGACCCGCGTTCTGCAGGACGAAGGAAACGCGCTGCATGAGCTGACTCATGGGAACCTCTCGGACGTCGAGATCTGCATGAGATCCTGTTCTCATCTTCGCAGCATTCGCTGAACCTTGTTCTGATCTTGTGGAAATACCTTCAGACACAGTAATTGCTGCATCATCAACGTCAGCAGTCTCGCGTTCTCTGAAAGCCACCCGTCCCTGATCCACGTCGTAGAACCTGGGGATGAGAAAGGCGGTTGTCGTCTTTCCGCCGCCGGAAGGTCCGACAAGTGCTGTAATCTGTCCCGGCCGCGCTGTAAGATTCAGGTCTTTCAGAATCTTCCGGTCGGTCTCAGGATAGTGGAATCCGACATGCTCGAAGGTGACGCCTGCCTGTTCCGGTGCTGTCTTCTTCCCTGTATCGGGCTGCTCCGGCTGACCCATCAGCTGATCCAGCCTGCGCACCGCCTCATTGGCGTCCATGAAGGCCTGCGAGGCGTACATGAGCCGGTTGACCATGTCGCCGCATGCCGGCGCGAACATGGAATAGAACACAAGATCCGACAGCGCCTTCCATCCATTGCCCGGCACGCTGCACAGGAAAACGCCCAGCGGCAGCAGCAGAACGAAGGCTCCGTTGATGAATGTGAGGAACAGGGTCTCTGACAGCCGCTGCGACATGGCGTAATCATATGCCTTGTCAGAGCAGTCCCGGATCGCTTCATTGAAGGCCCGGAAGGAATAGACAGTCTGCTGGAATGTCTTCACGACCGGAATACCGCGGACGTACTCCACTGCCTCGCCGGCAATCCGCTCGTTCGCTTCAACGTACCGGTGGTAGAATCCCGCGTTGCTGCCGCTCATCATGTAACCCATCATGACCAGCGACAAGGTCAGCGAGACCAGCACAGCGATTCCCATGCGCCAGTCGAACCGGAACAGCATGAAGAGCGCGAATATGGGCGTCATGAGTGACGCCACGGTATCCGGCGTGCTGTGGGCGAGGAGCATCTCCGTCGACTCCGCGTTATCGTCCACGAGCTTGCGCAGCGTCCCGCTCTCCCTGCCGGTATAGAAGCCCAGCGGCAGCCGCAGCAGCCGCTCCACCCCGGCAATCCTCATGTTGCCCGCGATATGAAAGGCGCCGACGTGCGTCATCATGAGCGCAGCGAAGTAGACTGCGGCGTAGGCGGCGGACAGAGCAACGGCAATGACTGCGCACCGGATCATGCCGGTGGTGTCCATCTCGCTGCCGCCCATGATTGCCATGTCAATGATCTTCCAGATGTAAAAATAAGGCAGCAGACACAATATTGCGGACAGACCTGCCAGTATGGCTCCGGCAATCGTCAGCCGTTCATATCCGTGACCGTATGACAGAAGCCTTCGGAATGATTTCATAACGCGCCTCCGGAATTCCAGACGAAGAAGATACCGATCAGAATGATGACCACATCAGCAGGGCCGAAGTGAATCCTGTCAAGACAGGTACGTTTCGCCGTACCGCCCAGTCCTCTTGACAGTGACGCCGCGGACAGATCATCCGCGATGATGAGTGATCCTGAGAGCAGCGGCACCAGCGTATATTCCAGTGTCCTGGCCGGATGTCTCAGTACGTTTCCGGGTGTGATCCCGATTCCCCGGAACTTCTGCGCGTCGCGTATCGCTCTCCACTGCTCCTGCATTGCCGGGAAGTAACGGAACATGACAGCAAAGGGAATCGTGAACTCATCAGGCATGTGCATCCGGTCGAAGGCAGCAATGAATTCCGACACCCTGGTCGTTCGGATCATCAGTGAGAAGACGATCCAGACAGGAACGAACATGATAATAATCCTGCAGATACCGAACAGCATGGCCAGCGCTCCTCCGCTGACATAATGCGTCAGCAGGTGACTCGCAAGCTCCAGTATGATATAGAGGCCTGCTGTTTTCACACAGTAGACGTACTGACCCGCGTTCAGCATGAGGACCAGCAGGAAAACAGACAGCATGGCGTGCCATAAGGGTCTGGTCTCACGGATCGAGGAGAAGCCGATGATGAAGAAGAGCACCAGCTTCGTCCTCGGATCCACATGAAAGAGATGCTCCTTCATACGGGAAGAGATGCTCCTTCATACGGGAAAAGATGCTCCTTCATACAAGACCGGCCTTGGCGAAATGCTTACGCAGCAATGCCTTGCCGAGCATGGTACCCAGGAAGGCGCCGGCAAGCGCCAGCACGATCTGCGGAACGGGAATCCATACCGGAGCCAGCTTCGCGAAGCTGTCAGCGTACTCCTGTCCGTAATAGGGAACGAAGGATGCCAGGAAGCGGTCTCTCTCCAGGTACAGTACTGTGAAGGGACAGATTGCGGTCAGATTGAACAAATAGAAGCTGTGTGTAAGGCTCTTCAGCGAATATCCGGTCTTATGAAGCAAGATCTCGGTCAGAATGCCGATACCGACAACAAAGAAGAAAACGTAGAAAGCTGTGCCGGACAGGAGCAGACCCATCAGAATGGACAGGATCAGGATTGCTCCGGTTCTCGGAACCTTCGAGAGATACAGCAGATATACCGGTCCGCAGAGTATGCCTACGATGAGCGGACAGATCAGATAGACGATCGGGATAAAGGCGAGTCCCGATGCCGCGATCGTCATGAGGACGAGATAGATGACGGCGAATACGCCGGCAAGGATCAGGTCCCCGATCTTCAGCTTCCTTTTTCCGTTAACAGTTCCAGTGTGATCAGACATAATATTTTTCCTTTCCTCCGTATGAAACGGAATATGACGGCCGGCAGACTTTGCCTGCGGTCGATAGCAACTGATGAGACATGCTCATTGAATAAGTATCCGGGGATCATACTGTTGATCAGCAATCATCCGGATGATGTGAGCGGCTAACCTTTATCCGATTGAAGATAAGCTGTCCTGAAGTAATCACGGACACGCCTTACCCCGGCATCATCCATCGGATACAGCTCCTGCACCTTGCCATCCGACAATGTCAGACAGTAATCTGCACTCGCGAGAATGAGCTCGGGATCATGCGTGATCACAAAGATGCTCCTGCCCTGTGAGGACAGCTGCCGCAGCAATTGCGCGAACTCCTTCATGTGCCGCAGATCCAGTCCGCTCGTCGGTTCGTCAAAGAAGAGCCATTCCTTGCCGGCAGCCAGCGCCCCCGCGATCGCGGTACGCTGCCGCTGCCCGCCGGACAGGGACAGCGGATGGCGATTCCGGAGATCATAGAGATCAAGACGCCTGAGCAGTGCAGTCTCAGCCTCGGGCAGGTCAGGCTGATCAGCGTCGGTATTCTCCTGCCTTACATCCGGCATAAACTGCCGCCGATGGGTGTGAGCCCTGCTTGTCTGATTTTCCCTGGATATCCATACCTCTCCTTCGACGCTGTCGGAGAAGAGCTGAAGGTTCACATCCTGCATGACGAGATAGCTCCTGCGGATACGCTCGCGCCAGCCAACAGGTTTTGAGTCAGAGAAGGTCTGATCCTGATTGATGCGTGATGCTGCAGGTCTGCCGGATTGAGCTTGAGGTATTGCAGATTCCCGGATTGTCGCCCTGCATTTCTTCTCCAGCCCGGACAGACAGCGGACCAGGGTCGACTTGCCGGCTCCGTTATGTCCTGTAATGGCAACAATTCTGTCTGCAGGCAGATCAAGGTGCCCGATCTCAATGCCGTTTTGCCCGTTTCTGTAATGGAAACGAAGATTGTCGATCCGTATGATCCGGTCCGGCATTCCTGATGCCCGAGCGGTATTCCGGCATACTGCTGTGTCATGCTGCAGTATGGAAGGCTGCAACTCATGATTCAGGCCATTTACTTCATAACTGCTGCACACAGAGTCGAACCAGCTGCTGATCTTTAAAGGCCGCAGTCCCATAGCGGAAGCGTCCTCGTTCGACAGCCGGAGGAGTTCCTCCCTCTTGTATTCCCTGACAATCCGGCCATTCTCCATGACGACCATCCGGTCAGCCAGGTCTCTCAGATAGAACAGTCTGTGCTCCGCAATGATGATCGTCCGTCCTTCCGCCTTCCACTGTGTCAGTATCCGGTGCAGATCGCCGATTGCCTGATAATCGAGATTGGCTGAGGGTTCGTCCAGAACAATGACCTGCGGCTGTGCCATGGCAACACCGGCACAGGCTATTCTTTGCTGCTCGCCGCCGGAGAGTTCAAACAGACTGCGGTCCAGCAGAGGCTGCAGACGATACTGCCCGGTAACCTGGTTGAGCCGTCGGAGGATCTCTTCCCTTTCCAGCCCCTGGTTCTCACAGGCGAAGGTCAGCTCTGATGTGGTGTTCACATTGAAGAACTGTGTCCTGGGATTCTGGAAGACACTGCCGACAATCTGCGCAGTCTCGCTGATCTCTGTGTCTTCCGTATTCACGCCGAAGACCGATACCATGCCGGACTGGGTGCCTTCGTAATACTGGACTCCCAGTCCATTAATGAGGCGGGTGACTGTTGTTTTGCCACTGCCGCTGCCGCCGGTCAGGATAACGAAATCTCCGCGATGTATGGTAAGACTGCAATCCTTCAGAACCGGATCGCCGGTACGATAAGAGAATGTGACGTGTCTGAGCTCAATCGTATCCGTTGTCTGATTGTCTGACGATGTCTGCATTAGGGAACCTTTCCGATTGTTGGTTTGTGTACACTAACCTCATTGCAAAGAAATCGCACACTTTTGTGTGCGATTGTGATTATAGCGGTATCAGGCTGGTCTTACTGCTCCAAAACCACGGAAATCTGCTCCGATTCAGATCCGTTCAATGACGGAAAATTGTTCTGATTCATATGGCCGCCATACATAACGCATCTATGATCAGCAGAGATGCGTTCCTCGCCTCCGGTACTGGCTCGGTGTACATTCGAAGACGGAGCGGAAAGCGGCTGTGAACTTGCTCTGGTTATCATAGCCTGCCATCGAGGCCACGTCCCCGATCGAGAGCTCAGGCCTGTCACAGAGCAGCTTCGCCGCCGCGTGAATCCGGACTCTCCTCACGAATGCACCGACAGGGAATCCATAAACTGATTTGAAGCAGTACAGAAGATTCGTTTCAGATATCCCGAACTGCCTGACAAGGTCAGGTATCTCATGCTCCTCCAGTGGATGGCACAGCAGATACCGGTATACCTGTTCCGAAGCAGTGAGTGTGGCAGGTGTGAATGATCTGCGGCACATGAGGTCTTCATCCGCGTACTCTTCCAGCACCAGAAGCAGTTCCAGTACTTTGAGCAGAATATATTGCCGCAGTCTCTTCTCACTCTGGTAACGGACTGCCATGCTGACCACACTCCTGGCACATTCCACGGAACGGTACAGGCACAGTCCCTGATGGCGATCCAGATGACTGCCGATCAGACCAAGATCGATATCTGAATGAGGCAGATATTCCTGCAGTGACTGTTCTGCCTGCCGGAGATTCAGTACCAGGCAGAATCCCGCGTAGTGGCCGGTCGGCAGATGCGTCTCCGTATAATCTCCATCCCTGCGGCTGTCTGAGAGACAAAGATCACCCGGTCCCAGGCAGTAATGACTGCCATCGTTCATCTGGAAGGCATAGCTGCCTTCAATACAATAATTCAGCTGCATGAACCCATCGTCAGGATCACTCTTCCGGTAACAGGAATCCATGGAGCGCATGTTGATATCATGATACGCGTACATGATTCCGGGAATGAGCTCCAGGAACTTTGTCTTCGCACGGGACAGCTCGCCCTCCCAGCAGGCGAACCCCCGGGTCTGATAGGCGCCATCCTGCTGTACTTCATTCGAGAAGAACTGCTGCATTGACTGTGGCAGGACCATACAGCTATTGCTCCTTTCTCCGAATCTTATCGACAAGCCGCCCGACAACTGTACTGACTGATACTATCAGTGTCAGTGTGTTCAGCACCAGCAGCTGTGACATGCACGCATACGCCTGCAATGCGATCATCTCCTTTCAGAGTTGACAGTTAAGTTAGTAATAACTAACTTATCAATCGCAATTTTATTCTCATTCGCAGAAGTTGTAAAGAGAGGCATTCCCTTGATCATTGCGGCTGTTGCAGTGGGTACGAGAGGCTACGTGGAACCGCTGGCCAATCTTGGTGAGGAAATGGTGAAACGGGGCCACGAATTCCGGATCCTTCCAACAACACCCTTCTCCACATCAACTAAGCTTGGTGTGGCTGCTCTTCCCTTGTACTCCGGATCTGCCTTCTTGTAGAACCCGGAAAGAAAGCAGGCACCTGTGGCCGGATCCCTGTGCCCCGGGGCATCCGGGAACCCCCAGCCATATTTGTTTGTTTCTCCGCTTCTTGCGACCGCCTGGTCAGAGATCACATTATCCAGGCCAAGGATATGCTTCACGATCATCGGACGGTTCGACCAGCTGCACCCGTGTGCCCGGAAGATGCGGTACCTTCCCGCTTCCGCCTTCCACTCTCCTTCCTTGTTCCCGAAAGGAACCCGGAAGGCATTTGCCTGCCGGACAAACGCGCCTCTTGCGTCAATCTCATTCTTTGTCTCCAT
>OMUX01000289.1 GCA_900314345.1 uncultured Erysipelotrichaceae bacterium
TACATTCTTCTGTGTTTCCACCTTCCAGTCCAGATTCTGAATATAGTCCTCGCTGATTCTCTGGGAGGCAATGGAGAACATGTTGGTATCCGGAGCGATGTTGCTCAGAACGCCCTGCATCTGTGTCAGTCCCCGGCAGAGCATCGTCACACCATGAGGCAGACGGATCTTGTTGAGCTTCATGATCTCCATGAGATCATTGGCCATATCCGCCACATTGATATCTCCCATGCCGGCAGAACCATACACTTCCAGGAATCCCTTGAGATCCTTGTAGAGCTGCCCTCTGTCCGGCTTGCCGGTAACATCACCGATCTCCAGGACGGCATTTTCCACCATGACGATGTCATGCAGGGCAATGCCGCGTACGCCCTGGGCCATGACCTTGCGGTCATGATCATTGAGACGCCCCATCATGCCCATGTCAATCCAGACAATCTTTCCAGCCTGGATCTTCACATTTCCATGATGAGGATCGGCATGGAAGAATCCGTCATCCATGACCTGCTTGATGAAGTTGTTGACCAGCTTTGAGCCGATCTCATCCAGATCATAGCCGTTCTCCTTCAGATCCTTGACGTCATCAATCGGCCAGCCGCCGATATACTCCATGCACAGCACCCTGCTGGTGCAGTATTCATGGTAGAGCTTCGGCACTGCCACATAGCTGATGTCCTTGTTGTTCCGGGTGAATTCCTCAATGTTGGCCGCTTCCTTGAGGAAATCCATTTCCTCCTGGGCAACAGACCACATCTCATCCAGCACCATATCAAGATCAACAATGTTCCTTAAATCCGAGGATACTGCCTGCATCGGCCTGACAAGCCTGTGCAGCAGGGAGATATCCCTTGCCATGGTGTCATAGATGCCCTTGCGCTGTACCTTGAGGATCACCTCATCCCCGCTTTTGAGTCTTGCCCGGTGCACCTGGGCAATGGAGGCGGAGCCTAACGGCTTCTCATCAATCCATTCAAAGGATTCCTCCCAGTTGGCGCCAAGCGAGCCGTTGATGACATCTTCCACAACGGAAAAAGGCATCGGTGTCACTTCCGATGTCAGCTTCATCAGCTCATCACAGTATGCCCTTGGAAGGATATCCGAATGCAGGGACATGATCTGTCCCAGCTTCACAAACGTCGGGCCAAGCTCTTCCAGAATCACCCGCAGCTTTTCCGGTGTGACGCCGCGGGTGATATGATTGCGCATTAAAATCTGGCGGATCTCCTTCATCCGGGATCCGCTGTTTTCTTCCGGTTTCTTCTTTTCTTCAACCACGGACATGGCTGAAGGACTCACTCAGCCTTCTTCTCTTCTTCCGGTGTTTCCAGAAGCTTCTTCAGCTTTTCCCTTTCTTCTTCAGAAAGGCTCTTCACAAGGTCTTCAACGCTTGTTTCCTTCTTTTCCGTCTTTGCCTCTTCTGCCTTGTGCTTGAGCTCCTGGTTGACAGCCTTGCCCTGCTCCACGGTCAGCTCACCCTTCTTGACCAGGGTGTCCACAACTTCCGTCGACTTCTCAACGGTCAAAGCTGCTGCGCCGATTGACGCAAGAATGACATTCTTGATTCCATCACTGAGTTCCATATTATCTTCCTCACAAGACGGGCCCTGCCTGTCTTCTTTCTGCTTTCATTATAGGTCTGATGCGCAGGGAATGAACTTTCATATCACGTTTTTTGTCAAAAAAAGAGAGAAGAGTTCTTCACTCTTCCCTCATGATCTGACGGTAAACAGCAGTGTCGCCTCTGCCTGGTCATCGTTCTTCTGATACACATTGACCGGTTTGGAGCCGTCTGCTTCTTCCAGATCGGAAATACGGATGTAATCCTTTGTTTCAGTTCCTTCTTCCGTTCTGATCCATACCCGGATCAATGAACCGCTGTCATCGATTTCCCCGGCAGCTTCCGCACTGGCTCTGGCTTCTGCCTCGGCAGCGGTCTGAGCCTGCTGGTAGCCCGTCTCCATGTTCTGGATGTCCACGATCTTCACGAGTTTTCCATTCTCATAGATCATGGTACGGACATAGGAATAGACACCCTGCTTCACATGATTGCTGAACTCATTCCAGATCACCGGATCCAGTGCCTTGTCATCCTGGATGACAAACCAGTCTTTCTCCATGGCTTCTTCCGGTGTGGTATTCACATCCACATCATCAATGGATCCAAACGGCCAGGCAATTTCATCGTTCGTCGTCCAGCCGGCACAGGCATTGCCTGCCGTGTACTGTAAGGAAACACTTGAGGACGGGAATCCTGACTTTACGGTATATCCGGAGAAGGAGACATCGTTGTCTTCATCATAGTAGTATGTCGTGCCATAGCACTTGCTTTCCTCATAGGAATGCACGGCATTGGCCGCATCCTTGCCCATGGCATAGCCGCTTCTGATACTGGAGTACGTCAGCTGGCTGCCATCATCTGAAACAAACGAGGACAGGAAAGGAACACGCCAGGTTCTTCCTGAATCATCCGTTTTTTCAACGGTGATGAAAGGAAGGAAGTACAACGCTGCCAGGACAATGACAACGGTGAGGATGATGCGTACGGTCTTCTTCATTCCGGCTTTTCAGCGTTTCTTCTTTCAATGTCCATGATCATGTTGACACGGCGTGCATGGCGTCCGCCTTCAAACTCTGTCTCCAGGAAGTAGTCAACGATCATCTTGGCTGTCTCAATGCCGATGACACGGGCACCGAAGCATACGATGTTGGCATTGTTGTGAAGCCTGGAATACTGTGCACTGTAAGGTTCAGAGACACACGCTGCACGGATGCCGCGCACCTTGTTGCAGGCAAGGGAAATACCCACGCCTGTGCCGCAGATGGCAATACCACGCTCCACTTCACCCGAAGCAACGGCATTGGCTACCTTCTCGCCCCAGATCGGATAGTCCGTGCTTTCCAGACTGTCCGTACCGTAGTTGACAACCTCATAGCCCTTGCCTTCCAGGTACTCCACGAGCTCCTTCTTCATTTCCACTGCTGAATGATCATTTGCAATACCGATTTTCATATTCTTCTCCTTTACGCATTGACTGCATTATCCTTTTTCCCTGATCTTCTGTTCATGACAAGCATGATGACACCGGCCGCAAACATGAACAGGCCGATGAACTGTGATGTGGAAAGGAAACCGACAGCGCCACGTTCTGCATCCCCGCGCAGGAACTCAAGCATGAATCTTCCTGCACTGTACAGCATAAGATACATGGCACCGGTATCCTCTTTTCTTCCTTCATTGTAGTTTTTATACAGGATATAGAACAGGATGAAATCACCAAGCGAAGAGATCAGCTGCGTGGGAATCAGCTTCACGCCTGCCGGGGCGAGGCTTCCCTGCGGGAATACCACACCGAAGGCACCGTTTGTTTCTCTTCCATAGCAGCAGCCGGCCAGAAAGCATCCGATCCTGCCGAAGCCCTGGGCAAGCGCCACTTCCGGAAAAAGCAGGTTTGCATAGTCCATGAAGCTGATCTTCTTGTGTCTGCACCACAGCCATGCCCCGAGAATGCCGCCGATAATTCCGCCGAACACCACCCAGCCGTTGGAGCCAAGCACGGACAGCGGATCTGCAAGGAATGCATCCCAGTTGACCAGGACAAATGTCAGCTTGGAGAACAGATATCCGACAATCAGGCAGGCAAACACGAGGTTGTCCACCTCTGAAGAATCCAGGCCATGTTTCTTTGCCTGCTTCTCACCGACAAAGAATGCCATCAGGATACCGATGGCAATCATCACACCATATCCATGAATCGTTATTTTTCCGATCGTAAACCAATCGTTGTACATACACGAAAACCTCCGCTCTTAATTCTAAAGCATCCGTCAACATTTTCGAAGCAAAAAGCCGGCAGATGCCGGCATGGTATGCATTATTGCTCTTCGGAAGAATGTTCCTTGTCAGACGGTGTGAACTCCGCATCCACGGTCGGAGCTCCTGCATCCTTCTTCAGGGTCTCCGCTTCATCGGCAGCGGCTGCCCCGTTGACATTACCCTTCATGAACTTCCGGATCTTGCCGCTGAGATACAGCGTGAAATACAGATCCGTTGCCCCGGAATAAATCAAAGCCACGCCCATGAGCTGGAAGAGCACCTTGTTGGTGAAGGAGGGATTGAACATGATCACAAGACCGAAGACAATGGAGACCGCAGCCAGGATCACATAGCTCAGGCCTCTGCTTGAGCCAAGCCGTTTGGCGTCAATGCCATCCTGCAGCTTGGAGAAGCCGCTTGCAATAATGACAATGGCTATCACCATGGGAATGATTGCCTGGAACAGATCCTTCTTGGCAATCACCAGGGCACCCAGCAGAATCAATACAACACCCGCGGTGAAATCATTGCGGTAGAGTGCTTCCTGCACTTCCATCATGAAGTATGTAATGACATCCAGACCACCCAGGATGATCAGCGCCCAGCCGATGATCGTACAGATGATATTGGCACTCGTCTCCGGATATAACAGCAGGAAGAATCCTGCAATCAGATATGCCGCAGCCACGGCAAGGGAAGACCACTTGAAACTCTTCATACAGCCACCTCTTTCTTACATTTTCCATTATATCTGTCTTCATTCCTTCTGAAACGATACAAAGAGGTGGATATGCATTGTAAAATATATCCGGAAAAAGGAGTTCCAATATGAAAAACACACTCGTCATGCTTGAACTAAGGGATTACACTCTGAAAGAAATGAAGGAAATCCCCGGTTTTGATTTCCGTTTTGTAAAACCGGAGGAAGCTGCAGATGAAGATCTGGCATGGGCACAGGTGATAGTCGGCGGCCCGTCCATGGAACAGAT
>OMUX01000155.1 GCA_900314345.1 uncultured Erysipelotrichaceae bacterium
ACAAGGGTGCGGATATCTCACCGTTGCTCTCCTATATCGAACGTTTGTATAATCCCGAACGCTTCTTTGAAAGCGACATTGACTTTGGCTGTGTATGCGCAAAGCACAGGACCAAGGAACCGGTGTTCGTGGACAAGGAAATGATGAAGGAACATGGCCTGGACTGGCTGATTGCCACAGCTTCTGCCTATCCCGCATTCCCCGTGCATGAGATTGACGGACAGGAATATATTGATGGAGGCTACTTTGACAATCTTCCCATTGATCTTGCCCTGCAGAAAGGCGCGGATGAGATCATTGCCGTGGATCTCAACAGCGAACCCCAGCATCCCAACTTCATGGACAGGCCTAATATCACCTATATCTTTCCACGTACCGAAACCGGCAGCTTCCTGGTCTTTGACAAGGCAACGGTCATGCGCCTTGAAACATGCGGCTACTATGACACCATGAAGACATACCATGTCTTTGACGGTGTGAAATATACGTTTGAAAAGGCAGACCTTCCCTCCTGGTGGCATGACTTCTACCTGGAGATCCTGAAGCTTGAGACAAGGATCAAGCTGGCAAGCTCCATCAATGACCGGTTCCGTTCCACCCAGGTCATCACGGACTGGCTGCTTCTCAAGGAACATGCACGCATCATGGATGACAAGGACATGTACTATGGCTTCATGGACAGCCTCATGGATCTGGCCGGCTGTGATGTACAGAAGATCTGGACGTACCGGGAGGCAAGATCTGCGATCCTTCTGGCCTTTGCGGACTGTGTCCGTGAAGACTACCAGTACTACCCGCCGTTACTGAAACCGACCCAGCTGCTTGGCTATTTCAGGACACTGGATGCCAAAGGCATCATTTCCAAGATATTGTATGCAAACCTGTACCCGGAGCATATGGCATTGTCGGAAAACATGCGCCTGACCATCAATCCCATTGAAAATGCCCAGGCACTGTTTGTGACATACCTCATGAAGGACCTGCAGGATACAGGAATCTGAGGTATAATCTTCACCGGTAAGAGTAAACTAACTGAAATGAGAAGGTAAGAACATGAGTGAACCAAACTATGATGAACTGAAACTGAGCTACTTCAAGACGGAACCCATTCCGGAACATATCAGACAGAGAATGGAAGAATGCCGCAAAAGAGGCATGATCATACCGGATGAGACATTGATCAAGCGTCCCAGCCAGATTGAAGGCATCCGCAAGGCCAGTGAACTGAACACCGGTGTTCTGGATGAAGTGCAGAAATATATCAGGGACGGCATGACAACCCAGGAGATTGACGACATCGTTGCCAACTTCACGGCCGCCCATGGGGCAACCTGTGCCGACTTCCACTATGAAGGCTTTCCAAAGCATGTATGCATCTCCATCAATGATGAGGTATGCCATGGCATACCTTCCAGGTTCCGCAGACTTCATGACGGAGACATCGTCAATGTCGATGTCACAACACAGTACCATGGCTACTATGGCGATGCCAGCCGGATGTACATGATCGGCCAGGTCTCCGAGGAAAGAAGAAGACTGGTCGAAGCAACGAAGAAGTGCCTGGATCTCGGCCAGGCTGCCGCCCAGCCCTGGGCTACGGTAGGGGACATCGGATATGCCATCCAGAAGTATGCCCGTTCCATGGGCTATACCGTGGTCCGTGAGCTTGGCGGCCATGGCGTGGGTCTGGATCTGCATGAAGATCCCTTCATTTCCCATGTGGGCAAGCCGCATACCGGCATGGTGCTGGTGCCGGGCATGGTCATTACCATTGAACCGATGATCAACGCAGGAAAGGCTGCCGTTGTCATTGATCCATACAATGAATGGACCATCTCAACAAAGGACGGCAAGGACAGTGCCCAGTGGGAACATACTTTCCTGATCACTGAAACGGGAAACGAAATCATGACTGCATAAGGAAGGAACGAAGATCATATGTTCATGAAGCCAGCATTAACGTGAGAGCTTTGCTGGTCCATTGGCATGGTATCTCCAGTATGACAAAGAGTGCATCGTCTGGAACTGACTGCTTCAGCAGTATCTTCCCGGATGTGCACTCTTTTTCGTTTGCGAATATCAGCCATAGATAAGTGATGAGAATCGAACTTATATGGATTCAGGATTGACACGGCACTAGAATGAAATAAACGACAAGACGGAATTGAGGTGATTTTCTATGCAGAAACTGCCGGTCGGCATCCAGTCATTCGAGACAATACGCGGTGATTCGTATGTTTATGTTGACAAGACGGATCTGATCTTTGACATGGTTTCAACAGGAAAATCCTACTTTTTATATCGCCCAAGGCGGTTTGGCAAAAGCCTTCTTGTCTCGACATTTGCCTGTTATTTTGAAGGACGCAAGGAATTATTCCAGGGACTGAAGATTGCAAAGGCAGAAGGGAATAAGCCGGAAAAGGAACAATGGGTTTCGTATCCTGTCATTCGTTTCAGCTTTTCCGGCGGCTCCTACAATAGTCCGGAGGGACTGGAAGACATTCTGAATAACGAAATCAAACGGAGCGCTGCACGTCTTCTGCCGGAAGGTACTGTAATTCCTGGAGAAACGCTGCCGGTGCGCTTTGCCAATCTGATCGAAAGCCTGTACCGGTTCTGCGGGAAACCGGTTGTGGTACTTGTCGATGAATATGACAAACCACTGCTTGATACCATGGTTGTCAATAAAGCCCAGGAAGAAAGAAACCGTACGCTGTTCAAGAATTTCTTCAGCGTGCTGAAAGACGAAGATCAGTATCTGAAGTTCGTATTCTTTACCGGCGTCACAAGGTTCAGCAGGATCTCCGTCTTCAGTGATCTCAATCAGCTGAGGGATATTTCGTTCACAGACCCTTATTCTTCCATCTGCGGAATCACTGAAGATGAGCTTCAGCAGGTGTTCGAAGACGAAATCAATGCCATGGGCAGGAAATACAATGAGACATATGATCTGACAGTTCAGAAACTGAAGAGAATGTATGATGGCTATCGTTTCAGCGCGAACGGTATCAATCTTTATAATCCCTTCAGTCTCATGAATGCATTCATGGATCTGAAATACGGGAGCTACTGGTTCAGTACAGGTACGCCTGAATTCCTGATCAAGAAGCTGAACTCTTCCAGCCCTAACTTCTGATAAATATAACCTCGTAATGTTGTGAATCTTATATTGCCAAGC
>OMUX01000116.1 GCA_900314345.1 uncultured Erysipelotrichaceae bacterium
ATGATGCTATGATTCTCACAGATTATTGCAGGGAGATGAACGCATGGCAAAACATGAAGGAAAACTGAGAAGACAGATCAACCGTCTGAAGGACAGGATTGCAAGAGATCCCAAGGCATTCCGGTTATATACCATTCTGAGATCACTGGTCATAATTTCCCTGATTCTGAGTCTGATCCAGGGAAACTATGAGAGTGCAGCGATCTGTATTCTTTCCTTGTTCCTGTTTTTGCTTCCGGCTTTCTTTGAGAAACAGTTCAAGATCGAGATACCTCCTCTGTTTGAGAAGATCATCTATGCCTTCATCTTCTCTGCTGAGATCCTTGGTGAAGTAGACCGCTTCTATACAGCAATCCCGGGCTGGGATACCATGCTGCATACCATGAACGGATTCCTGTGTGCAGCCATCGGCTTCTCCATTGTGGATATGTTCAACCGCCACAGTGAAGAGATCAGTCTCTCTCCCCTGTACCTTGCCATCACAGCATTCTGCTTCTCCATGACAGTCGGTGTCCTGTGGGAATTCATTGAATTCACCGCAGACCAGTTCTTCGGCTTTGACATGCAGAAAGACTTCATTATTCAGAACTTTGCCTCCGTTACCCTGGATCCCACACACTCCCAGGTTCCCTATGCCGTGCATAACATTACAAAGACAATCATTGAAACAGCAGACGGCACACAGGTTGTCGTAGACGGTGGCTACCTGGATATCGGCATCATTGATACCATGAAGGATCTACTCGTGAACTTCCTTGGTGCCATTGTCTGCAGTGTGCTTGGCTACTTCTATGTCAAGAAACGTGATGAAAGCAATATTGTAGGAAAGCTCATGATCCATACCACCAGTGATGAAGAAGTACAGGAAGTCAATGCATACCTGGATGAAAGAGAAAAGGAGCGTGCATCTAAAAGCATCCGGAACAAGCGCAGCAAGAAACAGAATGATACAAACTCCAGGGAAACCGGCTGAACCATCCCGGTCTCCTATTTTTCGAGCAGTGCTTCCATACTGCAATGCAAAGCTTTGCTCAGCTTATACAAGGTGATTGCTGAAGTCTTATTGATATCTCTTTCTCTTTGCTCAAACAGCTGAATCTGCCTGATGGGAACACCGGATTCTTTGGATAATTCTGATTGTGAAAACCCGCAGGTAACACGGCGTTCTCTAAGGTTGGTATGCGGATATGCCTGTTCCATACGCTCATTTATCACATCACCAAACTGCATGAGATCCATCTCGTGATAAACCGGATACATTTTGATTATTTCCGAAAGAGGCACAGCTGTGAACTACCCCCACTTACACGTATGCTTAGAAGCGGGAGCTTCCTGCTTCGCCGAGAACTGCGGCTGTGGAAGCCCGTCTTACATCCTCTCCACAGGCTTATAGGTTCCCGCAGTTCCTGCGGTACCATGCTGTATCATGTGTTCTGTCTACAGGCACATGATTGTTTTACCCTACGATGTGGTGAAATCTAGAACCATGCCGATATAAATGCTTCAATGTACGCGTCAAACCGTGGTTTTGTATCAAAAATCACGGTTTTTATAGACCTACTTCCATAAAGTGATACGATATATATGGTTCTATATAAGACCATTTCGGAGGCTCTATGGCATTCATTAAGGTCCAGAATCTCAAGCGTTCTGATGATGGTGCTGTCATTAACGGCACTGCAGCTGTTTCCGTTACCGAATATGACGCTTCCATGAAGGGGAGATCACGGCACAAAGTCCGCGAGAATCTCGGAAAGATTGTCTGGCTGTCTGAGGACAAGAAGGACGGAATCTTCCTGTCGCCTTCACGTGGTCTCATTGAGTACAGCTCTGTCTCTGATGCCTTTACCACAGTCGTCAGAACTGACAAGCGTGTTGCAGGTCTCGATATCTTTCCTGAGCCTGAGGTTCATACGGTATTCGGAGACGTCTATCTGCTTCTGTCATTCATGAAGAAGAATGGAATCCTTCCTGTACTGAGGAAATCATTCCCTTCTGATGAAGACTACGAAAGACTGCTCTGCCATCTTCTGCACGATATCCTTCGGAATGGTTCCCGGATCAGCTGTGATGATTTCATCATGAAGTCATTCGTATCACACATCTTCCGCGATGTACCTGTCAGTTCCCTTGACTCAGATACTGCCTACTTCACCATGATGGGAGACGATAAGGTAAAGCGTGCTTTCTTCCGGAACTATGTTGAGTCTCTGAGAAAGATCTATCCTGGCTTTGGCAAAGGCTGCTATGTAGACTCAACACCACTTCCGAATGACATAAGAAACAACCCGTTCAATGCGCTGTGTTCACATGGCATCACTTCAACATCCAACCAGACAAGACTGGCGCTGGTTCTGGATGAAGCTACCGGACTGCCTGTGTGGTATACCATCATTCCCGGTAATGTTCTGGACTTCAACACCATCAGTAATGTCATGCTGGAAGTCAATGAAACCATAGACATCCAGATCATTTCACTGGTGCTTGATGCAGGCTATGTCAGCCAGGAGCTGATCAACATGTTCAACATTGACAGTGATCCGGTCATGGATGAAAACGGCGGCTATGTCAAGCAAACCATGATTGCCAGGATGCCGGCGAAGAACGGATATCCATACAAGCAGCTGTATGAAGACAACAAGAAGCTGATCTACAATGCCAAGTATTCCTTTATCAGGGAATCGCACACATACTTTGGAATCCGGAGAGAAGTGGAGATCTTCGGAAAGAGAGAATATGCATATGTCTATGTAGACAAGGACAATGCACTGGAACTTTCCAGGGAGAACCGCCTCAAGCATCCGGATGAATACGAGAAGCTGTCCATGAAGGATAAGAACTGGTATGCAGTGAAATTCGGATACTTTGTGCTTGTCTCCAACAAGGAAGAAACACCAGCTGAAATGCTGGATGAATACTTCAGCAGAACGCATATAGAGACAGTATTCAAGGCGGGCAAGGAATACCTGCATATCCTTCCGCTTAAAAAATGGACAACTGCAACGGTGATGGGAAAGATTCTCTCTGATATGATCAGCCTGATCATCTACCTCAGCCTGAGAAAGGGACTTGAGAGCACCGGTATTGCAATCCCAAGATTATTAGGACAAACGCAGTCCCTGATCTGCCTGACCAAGTCAGATGGAACGGTGTTAATAGACACACCGAACAAACAGGTGAAGAGCATCTATAAGGAAATGAAGATCAAGGTTCCTTCTTCTCTCACCATTAAAGGATTCACTTCAGATGTACTGAGCTGCTGAATAAAGCAAAGGCACACAATCATGTTGTTTTAGGCGTGTCTTCGAAATATGGTTCTATTTTTGGCGGAATCTTAGGATAAATGGACAGACTTGGGATTCCGAAACAATGTCGTATATTGCCCAGATACATGAGTACAAGGGAAAACAGGAACTCTTTTTGCGTCAGAAACCCGTTGAGCTTACCCGATTAGTTGAAATCGCTAAGATCCAAAGTACGGAGAGCTCAAATCAGATTGAGGGGATCGTCACTACAGCTCCACGATTGAAACAGCTGATGGCAGATAAAACAGCGCCACGGAACCGCAATGAAGAAGAGATTCTTGGATACCGAAACGTCTTAAATCTTATTCACGAAAACTATTCAGTAATCCCGCTCACGCCAAATTACATACTTCAGCTTCATAAGGAGATGATGAAGTATACAGGTTTGACATATGCCGGTAAGTTCAAGAATACCCCCAATGAAATCGATATGATAACAGGAAATGGCCAGAAGATTACATTGTTCACACCTCTGGCTCCTTACGAAACGCCTTTTGCAATCCAGTCGATCTGTGATAGCTTTCAAACCACTTTGAATAAGGAATTGGTTGATCCTTTAATCCTGATACCTCGTTTCATACTGGATTTCCTGTGTATCCATCCGTTTAATGACGGTAATGGACGAATGAGCCGCTTATTAACTCTCTTGTTGCTGTATCGTTGTAATTACATTGTGGGAAAGTACATAAGTATTGAGAAGGCCATTGCGGATACGAAAACATCTTACTACGATGCATTGTCAATTTCAGATCAAGGCTGGCATGATGAAATGAACGATCCAATGCCCTTCACGAAATACATGCTTGCGATTATTCTTTCGTGTTACAAAGAATTTGAAAACAGGATCACAATAGCCGAAAAATCTGGAATAAAGAGCACTTCATACGATATTGTAAAATCCTGTGCAAAGCAAAAGATAGGATATTTCACTAAGAACGAAATTCTCATGGAATGTCCAAGCTTAAGCAGTTCTTCCGTGGAAGCAGCTTTAAAAAAACTGGTAGAAGAAGGTTTTATTGTACGTTATGGAAGCAGGCGTAATGCTCATTATTCTATAAACCCTGAAGAACATTTTTAGCCCGGGTGGCAGATTGTACCTAATCACCATATTCTTGAGCGTCGTCATCCCGACGCAGTCCCCGACCTCCTGGTCCGTGCCTGGGCCAGCACAGCCTCGTGCTGTACTGGCTGTATTTAGACCGTACGTACGGCAGGAGGAAGTCTGGAGAATCACAAACCACGGAAGTGCCGTCTTCAACGCATGTTTTAATGCATAAGGCGGGGAGGACCACACAATTCTTAAAACTACTCAGTGAAGGAAATGAACAATTATGAGAGATGGCAATCCTGTGCAGGAGATACTGCATATGTGTCGTGAATCTGCTGCAGTTGAAACCAGCTCTGTCGATCAGCCTGTTCAGATACTTCTCAATCACCTCAATGCAGCCTTCAATGATGGAAGCTTCATCCATGTTCCCTTCATTCTGCTTCACTTCCGTCTCAGCATTAATCAGGTGCAGTGCAATACTGCCTGCTTCACTCTTCGGCAGCATGATCCTGAACTCGATGGCTCCGACAAGAGCATCGCTTCCGTGCTGAAGATTGTCACAGAAGACCTGAACTCCCTGAAAAAGGAAGCTCTGAGCATCCGTGCAGAAGCAGATGAAGACGGAAACTTCGACATCGCAAACCTCATGGAAGACCACCTCAAGGATTACTCCAAGACACTGTGGTTCCTGAGCGCAATGCAGAAGTAATGCAGTAAACTGAACAAAGAAGGAATACGGGAGGAAAAGAAGATGAGTGAAGAGAAGAAGCTGCGCCATTCCATGCAGCGGGACAGGATTGAAGCTTATCTTCTTTCCTCGCATACCCACCCTACTGCAGAACAGATCTATCTGGATCTGAAACCTGAGATTCCAAACCTCAGCTTAGGTACGGTATACCGCAACCTGAAACAGCTGGAAGAAGCAGGAAAGGCAGACAGAGTCTCCGCATCCGGCAATACCGAGCACTATGAAGCAAAGAAGGCATGCCATGCCCACTTTGTCTGCAGGAAGTGCGGCAAGGTCATGGACCTGGATGACATCCCGCTTGCCAAAGCGGAAAAGCTCTGTCATTTCCCTGAAGGAACAGAAGTATCCAGTGTGCATATCACCTTTGAAGGCATATGTGCAGACTGTTCAAGGAAATAACTGCATCAGCCTCGGGATCGGGGCTGTTTTCATATTCATTGCCTGTCTGCTGTGAAAAGGAGGAATGAAGGGATGCTGACAATATTCTTCGGATACGATGAAGATGCCATATTGAGCGTGGATACATATTTCAACAATACCTATGAAGATGAATGGTTCCTGCACCCTTTCGCAAGAAAGATCGTCAGTGTAGTTGACGGTTCTGAAGTACGTGACAGACAGCTGATTGTTTCACCGGTGCTTGACAGATTCCGCCGGAAAGACTTTCCGGCGGCGCAAAAGCCTTGATCCTGATGAGTGAAACAGATGACTTTTATACCGATCTTATTGTCTGCGGAAAAAACTGTGAAGATCTTATTCTGGATATTTCAGAAACAAAAAACATTCACTGCTCACTCAGTGGCTACGATATTTCCTTTGACAGTCTCGGCACAGAAAATCATATGACTCCTGTACGATGTGAGAATGACAATACGCTTCTTCATAACCATCGTGAATTCGTTTTGAAGATGCTGAAGCTTGCAGGAGGCAGCCGATGAAAGGAATGCATACGATACATATCACTTCCAGACGTGTTGCCTACACCCTGGAGCTTTCACGCAAAGTATCTGTAATCAAAGGAAACAGCGGTACGGGAAAAAGTTCCATGATCCGCCTGATTTCCGATTATCTGGAGCTTGGCAAAGACTCGGGAATCAAAATAGCAGTCAGTTCATCTGCAGAACTGATGGTGCTCTCGAATACATCTGACTGGCAGAATATTCTGTCTGCTGTAAAGAATACAATTCTCTTCATCGATGAAGATGTCAGGTACATTTACACAAAAGCATTCCAGCAGGAACTATGGAAAGCAGACTGCTATACCGTGATAAGAGAAAGAAGCGGGGGTTTAAATGGCAATGCGTTTGACATAGGTGAAGTGTAGGAGGTTGGAAGTAGAGAAAGGGGAAAAGGAAGAGTGACAGAAATGTATCAGCTGTATGAAGAAAAACACGAAAAAAATGATTTCAGTCTTTTCCTGGCCGAAGATTCCAACAGCGGTTGGATTATAGTTTTCTAGAAGTTTTCCCTGTATATGATGCTATGATTCTCAGAGATTATTGCAGGGAGATGAACGCATGGCAAAACATGAAGGAAAACTGAGAAGA
>OMUX01000154.1 GCA_900314345.1 uncultured Erysipelotrichaceae bacterium
TGCGGAAACATCAGTACCGGCTTCTGCAATCTTCACAGCTGATTCCTGTGATGTCGTAGACGCATTCAGCACCACCGGCATGACTGCAGCAGCCGAAACAATCTCTTCTTCACTGAATCCATAATCAAGGCGTACGCCATGAAGGCCAAGCTTCTGTTTCAGCCCCATGATGGATGAGACCTGGAACTGCAGAAGGGTGGAGGGATCAATATCTGCCAATATGCAGAATCCTCTTTCATTCAGCAAAGAGCACAGCTGTGTCAGATCCTCAGCAGAGGAATCATCATGTTCTTCAGGAATGTGCAGGGAGAGAAAGACAAGAGAACTGCCCGCTGAAGAAACAGCAGGCAGTTCCATGTTCTTCCTGTATCCGCTCAGATAGACTGAACGGCCGGGAAGGTTATGCATTCTTTACTTCCTCGTCTGTGATCATGAGGTTTGTCACGATGAAGCCGCCGATATAGGCAATGACAAGACCGACAAGATAGCTGAGATCAGACTGTACGGCACCCTTAGGTCCGGCTGTCATGACGAACAGTGCAAGCAGGCCGGAAGGTCCCCATGTTGTTGCGGCAACCTGTGTGGCCATGGCGAAGGCACCGCCGAAGCCGGCACCGAGTCCTGCAGAGATAAACGGCTTGCCCATCGGCAGGGTAACACCATAGATCAACGGTTCACCAACACCAAGGATTCCTGCAGGCAGGGCACCCTTGATGACATTGGAGAGTCTTGTGTTGCCGGTTTTCTTTGCCTTGCGGTTGATGGCAAGGGCAGCGCCGACCTGGCCTGCACCAGCCATGGCAAGTGCCGGGTAGAGTGTGACATAGCCAAGTTCAGCAAGCTGAACGGAGTACAGCGCAACAAGACCATGATGCATGCCCATGGCAACCATCGGCAGGAACAAAGCAGAGGACACATAGCCGGCAAGGATTCTGACAATCAGGTTGTCGCTCATGCACAGCTGCTGTACGATCCATACAAGACCGGAGGAGATCAGTCCGCAGACCGGCATCACAATGAAGATGTAAGGAATCAGTGTGCAGATCAATGTCAGCAGCGGTGTGAACACAATATCCAGGGAATCCGGCATCTTCCTGCGGACTGCCTTTTCGATTCTGCACATGAAGTATACGCCAAGCACAGCAGACAATACACCGCCGCGTCCGGCTCTCAGGATCGAATCCAGCGGTACGTCATTATTGAACCAGCCGACATAGTTGGAGATATCGTTGATGCCGGCAAGACCGGTGATCATGCCAAGCATGCCGCCAAGGATCGGCGTACCGCCGAAGCGCTCTGCAGCACGGTAGCCTGCCCAGGCGGTGAGATAGCTCAGGAATGCCTGGTTGATCAGACCTAAGAGGGATACCAGAATGCCCAGGAACCTGCTGTCGGCATAGCCGGGGTTAAGCTGCTGGATCAGAGTGGAGATACCAGCGCAAAGACCTGCAGCGATGACGCCGGGAATCAACGGTACGAAGATCTCGCCGAATGTCTTGAGGACATTCTTGACCGGGTTTGTCTTCTGCGTGCTCTTGACGGCTTCCTTGTTGGCCTTCCAGTCGGATGTGACATTTCCTTCCACAGCATCTGCTGCGTTGGACGGGATGCCTTTTTCTGCACAGATGTCGGCGCACTTGCGGCTCTTGCCCGGGCCGACGACGACCTCTGTGAAATTCGCACGGTCATGGACGACGCCCATGACGCCCTCGGTCTTCTTCAGTGCTTCTTCATCAATCTTTCCGTCTTCCTTGGTGCGGATGCGGAGTCTTGTCATGCAGTTGGTTGCCGCAAGGATGTTGTCCTTGCCGCCCATGGCGGTAATGATGCTTTCCACGAGTTTTTCATTCTCATCCATGATAATTATTCCCTTTCATTTTGTGGTTTGATCCCTGAGCAGGATGGCCTGCCTGACATGGCCTTCTGCTTTTGTCAGCAGCTGCTTTGCCTCTTCGGCATCACAGTCCGCAAGGATCATGGTGATTGCTGTCTTGCAGGAGCCTCCGGCTTGCGACAGTGCCTTGCGAGCGGCATCTTCTGATACACCGGTTGCTTCTGTGACAATGCGCAGTGCTCTTGCGTGAAGCTTGATGTTTGACTGAACGACATCGACCATCAGGTTCTCGTATGCCTTGCCTGCCTTGACGAAGGCGGCTGTGGAGATCATGTTGAGAATCATCTTCTGAGCGGTGCCGGACTTCAGTCTTGTGGAGCCGGTCAGTACTTCCGGTCCGACGACAATGTCTATGGCAGTTTCCGCAGTCTTTGACATTTCCGAATCCTTGTTGCAGGAAACGGAGGCGGTATGGCAGCCGACTGACTTTGCGTATTCAAGTCCGCCAAGGACATACGGCGTCCTGCCGCTTGCCGCAAGGCCGACGACAAGATCATCCCTGGTCAGATGATGATCCTTCAGATCCTGTGCGCCAAGTTCCTTGCTGTCTTCCGCGCCTTCCACTGCCTTGGTGAATGCCTTTTCACCTCCGGCAATCAGTCCGACGACGACATCCGGCGACACCCCGAAGGTAGGGGGACACTCTGAGGCATCCAGCACTCCCAGTCTGCCGCTGGTACCGGCACCCATGTAATAGACATGTGCGCCTTTCCTGATCGATTCCGAAGCATGGTCCGCAACCTCTGCAATCTGTGCAAGATGCGGCCTGATGGCTTCCGGGATGCCCGCATCCTCGCGGTTCATCTCCGTAACGATCTCGAGCGTTGTCATGCAGTCCAGCTCCATGGTGTCCGGATTGCGCGACTCCGTTGTCATATGGTTCATATCCAATGAGATAAGATCACCCCCAGTCATTGAGGTCTGCCTGTGGCCAGCAGGCAATTTCACTTAAGTTAGCCTCATTATAATTATTTTGCTTTTTGTGTTACAGATATTTCGTAAATGTTGTAACATTATTACACAGAATGAAATATTCCGGAGGACTGCCATGAAGAATGTGATGATCAAGATGCGGGAAAACAAGGAGCGCATGAACCATGCCGAACAGGCTGTCGCGGACTATGTGCTGAACAATGCACAGGAATCCGCTGCACTTTCCGTGCATGAGCTTGCGGCAAGATCCTTTGTCTCTTCCTCAGCCGTGCTGCGCATGTGCAGAAGCCTTGGCTTTGAAGGCTACAGGGATTTCCGCAGATCCTTGATTGAGGATCTTGCAAGGGAGGATGCCAATTTCACAAGCGTACGTGAGGAACTCTCCAGGGATGACTCCGTGCAGGATGTCATCCGCAAGGTCACACAGAGAAACATCCGGTCCCTGCAGGATACACAGAACATGATGGAAGAGGATACCGTGGACAAGTGTGTGGATCTCATGGTGAACAGCCGGATGATCCTGCTGTTTGGCATCGGGGCAAGCTATGAGGCTGCCTATGACCTGTATCTCAAGATGATCCGTGCAGGCAAGGAGGCAACGCTTTCCATGGATGCCAACCTGCAGTATGTCTATGCCAAGAACAGCACCCCCAAAGACTGTGCCATTGTCGTTACCTATTCCGGAAGAACACCGGAGATGATCACGTGCATGGAATCCCTGAAGGAAAACGGGACGCCGATCATCCTGATCAGCAGACCGGTGCCTTCCCATTCCTCTGAGCTTGCCGATTATCAGCTGCATACCATTGCGGATGAATCCCTGTACCGTTCGGCAGCGATGAGCAGCCGTACCAGCATGCTCAATATCATTGATATCCTGTATACGGTCTATGCCAACCGGACGTATGATAAGACCATGGCAAGCCTGAAGAAGACACAGATCAAGAAAGTCTGAAGGAGAGATGCATATGAAGATACGAATGGCAGAAGAGAAGGATATCCCGGCACTGCAGAAACTGCTGATGGAAGTGCTCAACATCCATGCCAAGGGAAGACCGGATATCTTCATTCCGGATACGACGAAGTATACCTATGATGAACTGCTTTCCATGATCAAGGATCCCTCCACCCCGGTATTCACCGCCGTGGATGAAAATGATGAAGTCATGGGCTATGCCATGACAATCATCAAGAAGCGTGTGCATGACAATAACATGCATGATGTCATGACCTTGTTCATTGATGATCTCTGTGTGGATCAGGCATGCAGGGGAAAGCATGCGGGACATGCTTTGTATGATGCAGTGTGTGACTGGGCAAAGGACAGAGGCTTCTACAATGTGACATTGAATGTATGGAGCTTCAATGAACCGGCAATCCGTTTCTACAGATCCCTTGGCATGAAACCCATGGAATATGTCATGGAACAGATCCTTGAAGAAAAGTGAAACGCAGATTAAAAGGGGAAGGCAATGCCTTCCCCTTGACTGATTCATGAATTATTTCAGACAAGCTTCTTGAGCACGATGTTTCCGTTGCGCTCCGGATTCACGCTGACAAGGCAGACGTCCGTGCTGCAGTATTCGGAGATGAACTCCACATACTCACGGCACTTTTCAGGAAGTTCTTCCCAGGATGTGCACATGGAGATGTCTTCCTGCCAGCCATCCAGATA
>OMUX01000342.1 GCA_900314345.1 uncultured Erysipelotrichaceae bacterium
GACACTGACGCTGGAGGATAAGAACAACGTTCTGTCATGGTTTGATCTGCCGGAAGTATCCGGAATGGAACTGAAGGTGGAAGGAAACAGTCTTCAGGCAACGATCAAGGATCTTTACTATGACGGATACAGCCTGCCTCAGGGCACCCCGCTGGTATTCCGGCGGAAGGATGCCATGCAGGAGGAAGGAAAGCGCGGTGCAATCATTTACACCAGCGGTGCACGGCAGAAGCTGTTTGCCGAATCCGGCATTGATCCGGTGGAACAGTTCACCATGTCCTTTCATCTCTCGCACAGCAGTATCGAGATCCACAAGCAGGATGAATTCGGCAATGCGGCATCCGGAAGCACGTTTGCACTTTATCTGGATGAGGCAGGAAAACAGCCGCTGATGCATGATGGAAAGCCGCTGCTTCTGACAACAGATGCAGAAGGCAATACGGCACTGCATGATGTGCTGCCTGCGGAAACACAGCTGTATCTCAAGGAGACAACAGCTTCTGCAGATTCCCTGGTGGACAGCCGCATGTATTCCTTCACAACAGGCGCAGAAGGAACGACAAAGTCCTTCACATTCACAAACCAGCTCAAGCCGGTTACGATCGATCTTGCCAAACGTGACAAGGAGGACGGACAGCTTCTGAATGATGCTGACTTCACCCTGTATGCCATCCAGGATGGCTCACTAGACGTGCAGCCTGGTTTCAGTGAAACAACAGAACAGAAGGAAAGCCCGTTTGACTGGGACGATCTTGTACAGCGCAGCGCCCTGGTGGAAGGACATACCTTTGAGGAAGGCGGATGGCTGTACCGGACCGAATCCATAGACAAAGGAAAGGCAGTGCTGAAGGCATGGAAGATGGATGATTCCTCATCTTTCCTTTCCCGCTATCAGCTGCCGCAGGATCTTTATGAACTTGCCGAGTTCAATGTCCGTGAAACACTGAACCGGCATGGTACGGAAGATCCTTCGGACGATACCGTCCTCAATCATGCACTGCAGATCACAAGGATTGACAGTGAAAAACGGCTTGTGGAAGTCAGGGAGAAGAACAGCGCGAAACAGCTGATCACGGAAAAGACGTCCCCGTCTGTGAATGACTTCAGGGCTGTTTCAGAAGAAACCGGCATTCCACTGGAAAAACATGCACATCTCAAGGTAAAGGGAAGAATCTACACCATTGAAGAAGAAACCGGCAGAGGCATCCGTGTCTCCACGGACAATGAATACACGGTGGATCTCAGTGATCCAAGACCCTGTGCCGCTGATCTTGCAGGAGGGATGGAAGAAGGAAAGACTGTAGTCCTTGCGTGGAGTGATCCGGAAAAAGGCAGACAGGAAACAGCATTCCTTGTTGAGCACGGCGGCCTGTCTGAGACAACGCTGAAGCTGGATGAAGAAGCCTACACCATTGCCATGCCCGCATGGATGCTGAAGGAGGATGAACCGAAGACCTCCGTCGTGCAGGATGACTTCCTGATCACAAACGTCACGATTCCGGTCTATGAGGTTGGCGACAGCCTTGGCAACCGCTATGAAGTATCCCCGGATGATAAGACGGAAATGCTGCAGAAGGCATCAGACATTAATCCTTCCAAGGCAGTGTTTGACGGCAGCATCCATGATATCCGCTACGAGGACATCATCGGCGGAAAAGAGGATGGAAGCGGTACGTGTGTGGAACCGTTCCGCAGTGCAGGATGTCCGGTTGGACTTGTTCGCGAAAGAAAGAGGCACTATGAAGAAACCATTCCATTTGAGCTTCCTTCCTTTGATGAGATTGCTGCAGCGGAAGGAACACTGACGTTCAAGGATACGGTATTCCAGGTGGAGTCCGTGGATGATGAAAAGGCGGTCGTTCTCTTCAGGGACGGGGAGCAGGAAAGTGTCGGCATTGTGCATAAAGACGGCAGTACAAAGGCGGTGCATGTCTATGATCTGACGGTTGTCTACACCGTGGAAAAGACCACGGACCGCATGGTGGAAATGATCTGGAGGAACCGCTATGACCATGATGGAAACCCTGTGGTTCACCGGACGGCACGGATCAAGGACGGAAAGATGAGCGAGGATTTCCCGCTGACCTATGAAATGTTTGAGGAACTGGAAAAAGCCCATGGCACAGGCTTCAGACAGGGAGATGCCTTCTCCGTGACTGCGGAAGCTGCCACCGGAGTGCATTCCTCCTTTGTCATTGACGGACATTCTGTTGTCATCGCATCCGATGAACCGCACACATTGCTTGTCAGTCTGGACAAAAATCCCCAGGTTTCCGCCCAGGAAGTGCTGGACGGTTCCCGCACCGGCAGCCGCTTTGCGACAAAGAACGGCATGGCAGGCATCACTGCGCAGTATGGAAGACAGCTGTTTGTGGAAGCACCGGATGGAAAACAGTATCGCTATGAGTACCTGGTTGATGAACAGAAGAAGAAACCGGTGAAGGAATTCACTGTTGCAAAGCAGGAGACGCTGACCTGGAAGGATCTGGAAACAGCCATGCTCAGAAACAAGGAGAAGGACGACCGCATCCGCATCCAGGACAAGGAATACCGCATTGAGGAAATCGATGAGGAATCCTGCACACTTGTGCCGTATGGATCCCTGAAGAAGATCGTCATCCCTTCCACAAAGGCAGAGGAGCTGGAGCTTGACATGGAAAAAGTCAGAGAGGCAGAGCTCGTGTTGCAGGCAGGAAGGAAGATCATGCTCAAGGAAAAGGAGTACACAATCCGCCTGGATGAAAGGAAATCCACCGGCAGACATGTCAGACTGATGGATTCCGGCAGGAATCTGATCGATCTGCAGGAAAAGGATACGGATCCTTCCGTGCTGCTTCTGTTCCTGAAGACAGGGGAAAAGGAAAAGCTTGCGGATCTTGTTTCAGGTGAAAAGTTTGAGCTGCGTGACAACACCTGCGGCGCCGTGATTGAAAACGATGCTGTATCCTCTGATTCTGATGGCACAGCCGTGCTTCTGGCCATGGACAAGGATGGCAATGTCATTTCCGGCACACGTCTGATCTTCGGCAAGGAAAAGCGCCAGGTGAAGGCAGTTCCGGTCTTTGAAGGAACCACCGGACACGCTTATCTGCATGTCTTTGGCATGCATGGAAAGCCGCTTTCCAATGAGGTTCTGACACTGTATGAAGACAAGGACTGCACAAGGAAGCTGCAGGATGTGAAACTCGATGAATCCGGGACAGCGGACGTATCGGATCTTGGCGTGAATGTCATTTACTGGCATGATCCTTCCGACCAGACCATCCGTTCCATGAACATCGAGCCTGCCCAGGCAAGACAGGGCCAGCTTGTCATGGAGGGACTTCTGGAAGGAAGAAGCTATGTGCTGCTTGAAACAGGCATGCCGGAAGGCTATGAGTACGCTGATGGAGCAGCCAGAATCATTGAGGCACACGGTGACAAGGATCAGATCATGCATGTACAGGCGGACAACACACTGCGCCGTGTCAGCATCTCTGTCGTCAAGGTGGATCAGGACAACCAGAGTCAGCCGCTGGACGGCGCATGGTTCACGGCAGAGGATGTGACAGGTCTGAAGGAAGGTGCGGACGAGAGAAGAAGGAGAATCCGTCTCTCTGATATTCCTGCGGACAGTACATCCGGCGACGTCATCACCATCTGGAGAAGCGCTCCTTCCGGAAAGAAGATCCTCTGGAAGATCCAGGGTGTCACGGATACCCAGGTTATTCTTCAGAAAGAAGAGAACGGTACCGGAAGTGTGCTGGAAAAAGTCTCGAAGGATGGCTGGAAGGAAGGCGAGGTCATGCTGTATTCCGACATCCTGCGCGAAGCAGAGGAAGTGAAGCCGGGTGTATCCTTCAGCCTTGCGGAAAAGGAAGATGCAGAGTTCATCCGGAGGTATCAGATCCTCTCCCTGCATCATTCAGCAGGCAAGGATGTCTTCGGCAATGAGACAGAAGCAAGGGTGGTCAACAGTGCGCTGGTGGTCGATGCAGATGATGAAGAGGCAAAGCCGGTGTTTGTGGATGCCTCCAGCGACAGACAGATGGAAGGCAGCGTCCTTCTGGGTGAATTTGTCAGCGGCGGCATTCTTGTCAGAAAGACAGAACGCAAGCCGTCCCTGCCGGTATCCTGGCAGGCATTGATGGATGCCACGCACAACAGCCCGCAGAAAGGTATGGTGGTTAATACCGAAGACGGAACATTCACCATCAAGGAAGTCAGCAGAGATCAGGGAAAACTCACCGGCATTGTGGTGCAGAATGAAGAAGGCGAGTGGATGATTCCCGTGAATGCCGTCCCTGTCAATGTGGAGGTTCCCCGTGTGAAGGTCCAGGTCACACTCATGGACACAAGCGGGAAGCAGATTGCCATCAAGGAAACTGACAGTGAAGGAAGATGCCTGTTTGAAAACCTGCATGAAGGCGACTATGTGGTCTATGCCGACGGCGAGAAGCAGACCATTCATGCAGGCCCCGGCATCATTGCCGTGCCCTCCGTGAAGTACGGACACAGCATCCGCATCTGTGAGACGAAGTCTCCGCTTGGCCATATGATCGGTGAAGCATGCACGGTCTTTGTGCCCCATGGCGACAGCACGGATACCGTTAAGAACTTCCGCACCAATGCCAAGGTTACAACCGTACAGAAGACAATCGTCCGCCGTGTGAAGAAGCGGAAGATGGGAGCTGAGGAATGAGGAGGCTGCGCTGGCAGGTGAAGCTGGCCGCTTCCTTCCTGCCTTTGCTTCTGCTCATTCCGCTTGCAGGCGGCGAAGAAAGAAAGGAGAAGACTGCAGGCAATGAAACGGCTGTTTCAGCTGTCACAGCATCTGCAGAACCATCTGCCTCCCCTGTATCCGATCCAAAGACACTGAGTGAATGGCGCAGTGTCAATCCCAATGTTCACTGGCTGCTTCATTTTGAAAAAGAAGGAAGAACCCTGCCGGTGCTTTCCGGAGGAGATGATGCATACCTCATGAAACATGATCCGTTCGGCAGAAGGGATGACATGGGTTCCGTCTTCACCGATCCTGCCGGCTATCAGCCGGACAACATGGTGATCTACGGCCATTCTTCGAAACGAAGGGACGAACAGTTCACCTTCCTGAAGAAGTATGCGGAAAGCAGCTATTTCGATGCATACCCTGCCTTGTTCCTGGAGAGTGAGGAAGGCATGCAGGAATACGGTGTCATATCGTTCGGACTGTATGACCTCAATGATGAAAACACGTATGTCATGTGGGCAAACCAGTGGTTTGATGATGAAGAGGACGTGAAGCAGATGTTCTCCCAAACCGTGCCGTACCTTCTGCAGAAACGGGAAGGGGCTGTGTACAATGGCCAGCATATCCTGACGCTTGTCACCTGCGATATGCAGGAAAAGGACAGCCGCTTCGTTCTGCAGGCGCTTGAGAAAGAAGCACAATGATGGCAAGGGGAGAAGAAGGATTCTCCCTGCTGCAGGAACAGGAGATCAGCCAGGGCAGACAGGATGGCCTGAGCGACAGTGAAATCGCCATTTATGCCAGACAGGATTTCAACTACCGGAGGATGGGGGAGTTCCGGCAGGCACTGAAGGATCAGCTGCCCATGGAACTGATCCTGTCCGCTGCCCGTTCCTCTCTTTCCGATGATGAAGTGCATGACCTGTTTGAAGACTACCGTGCAAGCCTGAATCCTGCCCTTCCCAAGGCCAGGAAGAAGCCGCCATGGAAAATCCTGGCTGTCGTTTCGGCAAGTGCACTGGCCCTGCTGCTTGCATATGCGAATCTGAAGAGCCATGAATCAACAGCGGAAATCACACTGAAGAACAGTTCTGTGCGGATTGCCTGCGGACAGGAGTTTGTCCCGAAGAAGTACGTCCGCACAACCGGTCTTTCCGAAGGAGAGTGGGTGGAAATGCCGGAGCCTTTCATCATGGACAAACCCGGAAAACAGATTGTATCCTACCGCCTGCACACGAAAGGCGAAGAGAAGCAGGTGCTTCTGGAAGTGGAGGGCGTGGATGAAACACCGCCGGAAATCACTCTCAGTGCAGAGGAAACAACCGTTTACAATGCGGAACAGTTCAGCTGTGAGGCATTCCTCATCAAGGCTGCGGATGAAATCGACGGAGATCTGACAAACAACGTCGCATGCAGCAGCACACTGAATGAAGAGACGGAACAGACGGTTGTCTACACGGTCTCTGACCGTTCGGGCAATGAGGCACAGGAAGAGCTGCTGGTGCACCTTGAAGATGTACAGGAGGCAGTGGCGGAAGTCCTGGAGGCAGCACCGGAACCGACACCCGAGCCAGCATCTGTGCCGCCTGCACCTCAGCCTGTCTGGACACCGGCGCCTTATGTACCGCCGGCACCTGCAGAACCGGTCTGGCAGGATGAGTGGGTGGATGAAGTCTACACATACTCAGAAAACATCTCCACCGGTGCAGACGGAGGCAGCGTGAGCATTGAACACAGCAATTGATTTTCACGCAAAGAAAATGAAATCCTGCGATAATACCAATGTATGAAACGGAGGATATGAAACGTGCTGAACAAGACAAGGGGAAATGCCGTCAGGGCAAGACTTGCACAGGAGGGGATCAGCCAGATGCTGATCAGTGATCCCTGTGCACTGTACTGGCTGTGCGGCAGATGGATCTTCCCGGGAGAACGGTTCCTGGGACTGCTTCTGAAGAGCGATGGAAGCGCGGTGTTCTTCATCAACCGCCTCTTCTGGTCAGATGAAGATCTCGGTGTTCCGGTAGTATGGTTTGATGATGTGGATGATATCATGGCAAGGGTTGCGGGAAGCTGCGATCATGAAAAGCCTCTGGGGGTGGACAAGATCCTGGCTTCCAGATTCCTGCTTCCTTTGATGGATGCCCGCGCAGCTTCTTCATTTGTCAACAGTTCTGCTGCAGTGGATCTCAGCAGGGCTGTCAAGGATGAAGAGGAACAGGCTTTGATGAGAGAGTCCTCCAGGATCAATGATCTTGCCATGGATGCCTTCCGGCATCTGGTGCATGAGGGTGTTACAGAACTGGAGATTGCTGATCAGACCCTGGCGATCTACAAGAGCCTGGGGGCAAGCGGCTATTCCTTTGACCCGATCGTCTCCTTCGGTGCCAATGCTGCAGATCCTCACCACATGCCGGATGAGACTGTTCTGAAGGAAGGCGACTGTGTGCTGTTTGACATCGGCTGCCGGGTGAATGACTACTGCTCGGACATGACCCGTACGTTCTACTACAGAAGAGAACCAGATGCCCGGGTGAAGAACATCTACAATCTGGTCCGCAGGGCAAATGAGACTGCTGAGGAAATGGTACAGGCAGGCATCCCGTGCAGTGAGATTGACAAGTGTGCAAGGGATATCATCACGGAAGGCGGCTACGGGCCTCAGTTCAACCACCGTCTTGGTCATTTCATCGGACTGGAGGATCATGAATACGGTGATCTTTCCTCCGCAAACAAGCGGAAGACAGAAACCGGAAATATCTTCTCCATTGAACCGGGCATCTACCTTGCCGGAGATACCGGTGTCAGGATCGAAGATCTCATCCTTGTGACAAAGGATGGCCATGAAGTGCTGAATCACTACAGCAAGGAACTGACAGTCATTGACTGACAGAAATCAAAAAGAAACTGCGGAACCGGATCTGAAATCCTGGCTTCCGCAGTTTTTCAATCGTGCTCACACATCCACTCGTTCAATATCCTGCAGTACTGCTCATGCTGGTCGACGAAGCACATGTGCCTTGCATATGGAAACAGCTGCCATTGGCTGTCCGGAATCCTGTCATACATCGTCTTGGCAACCAATGGTGTGCAGAGATCATCCGTTCCTGAACAGATCAATGACGGAACACGAATTTCCTTCAGACGGTCTGTATAGTCAAAGTCCTTCAGGGTTCCCGTAGGATTGTATTCATTGGGACCCCATGCGTGGAGGTAGGACAGTGCCCCTGCCTTCTTATCCCTTGTCAGGCATTCCGGAGATGTGCTGTCATAGGGACCTGCACAATGCAGCTCCATGAAATGCTCATTTGCCCTGAGATATGCTTCGCTGCTGAAATCGCCGGTTTCCTCTGCTTCCCGGATGGCATCCTGGTCTTCTCTGGACATATGGCGGATCATGCGGTGCTGTTCCTTTGCCCATAGGCGGGAAGAGGATAAGGTGCTGGAAAGAATCAGTGAGCTGAGTCCTTCCGGCTTTTCTTCAATGGCATGGGCAATTGCCAGCATGCCGCCCCAGGACTGGCCCAGCAGATGGTAATGGTCCAGATGCAGGAATTCAATCAGGGCATCCAGCTCCTGCATCCATGTCTCCTGACAGAAAAGTTCTTCATGACCTTCCACAAAGGACCTGCCGCAGCCGATCTGGTCATAGCTGATAATGGCTCTTCCTTCCCCGGCAAGACAGTCGAGGACTTCAAAGTAGTTGTGGGTGCTTCCAGGTCCCCCATGCAGAAGAAGCAGCGGCTTCCTGTTCCCGGTGCATTCTCCGGCGATACGGTAATACGTTTTAAAGCCGAGAAACGGCATGCATCCTTCCTGGATTTTCATGTCATTTCCTCATGGCAGGGATGCCATAGGCGTCTTCTGCATGCCTTGCGGCATTGCGGATCGCTTCTGATACAGCAAGTGCAGACAAGGTCCCGACCAGATTGAGATCCGCCCTGACATCACCGCTGCTCATGACATAGATGGTGTCGCCGTCATACATGGTATGGACCGGGTTCAGTGCCCTTGCATAGCCATCATCCGCCATATGAGCGATCTTCGTGCAGGCTGTCTTGTCAAAGGATGCATTGGTCATGACAGCGCAGATTGTGGTGTTTTCCATCTGTCTTGGAGAAAGTGCAAGACACATCGCATCCACACCGGACATGACAGAACCATCCTCATTTCTGACGCCGGCCATGTCCTTCCCGTCAGTACCAAGAACATTGCCGGCCGCATTGACGGAGACAACAGCACCGATCTTCAGATCACCAAGCTGCAGGGCAAAGGAACCGATGCCGGACTTTGTCATATGATCCGGCCCAAGCAGCTTGCCGACGCTGGCACCGGTGCCTGCACCATGGTTTCCATCCTTATAGTTTCCTGCATTGAGACATGCCTGATAGCCCAGTGCTTCATCCGGACGGATATCCGCTCTTCCGACACCAAGATCGAAAATACAGGATGCACACACGATCGGAACAGGACCGCTGGAGGTCGGGAAACCGATGCCTCTTTCCTCCAGATACTTCACGACGCCTGAAGCTGCATTCAGTCCGAAGGCACTGCCGCCGCTTAACAGGACGGCATTGACATTGTCATTGGCAGCCAGGGGATTCAGCAGTGCGGATTCCCTTGATGCAGGCGCACCTCCGGAAACACTCTGGCCGCAGACACAGCGTCCCTTCGGCAGAATGACCGTACATCCTGTGCCGGCTTCTTCATATTCTGCATTGCCGATGGCAAAACCATCCATATCATTGACTGAAATCTCATGCCAAAGACTCATAGGTTATCCTCCTCCTTGATTTCATTCAGTATTTCCTGATCTGCATCCCCCAGATCGTGAAGCAGGTCCGGTCTTTGATGCAGTGTTTGCCTTAACGCTTCCTTGTGACGCCATGCGGCAATCTTCTGATGATTTCCGCTCAAGAGAACCTCAGGCACCTTCATGCCTTCGTATTCATATGGCTTTGTGTACTGCGGGTATTCCAGGATTTTCTGCTCAAAGGATTCCTCCTGCGTGCTTTCCTTCCGCAATGCGCCGTCAAGAAGACGGACGATAGAATCCGTGACGGTCATGGCCGGCAGTTCCCCGCCGGTCAGGATATAGTCGCCGACGGAAACCTGTTCATCCACTGCCGTCATGATCCGCTCATCCATGCCCTCATAGTGTCCGCACAGAAGGATGATTTCATCCGTTTCTGCAAGTTCATGTGCACGCTTCTGCGTATAAGGTGTGCCGGCAGGTGTGAAGGCAATGACATGCGATGCAGGGGAGCGTACTTCCTGCAGACAGCGGAAGACAGGATCACATTTCAGAATCATGCCTGCGCCTCCGCCATAAGGACTGTCATCAATATGACGGAAGCTTCCGTCTGCGTACTGTTTCAGGTCAATGATATTGATTTCAGCAATATGCCTCTGCCTGACACGTTTTGTGACAGGGGCTTCCAGAAAGCTTTGAAAAAGCTCCGGGAATATGGTGAGGATCGTGATCTTCATGGCATTATTCTAGCATTGTGCGCAAAAAAAGAGATGATCACAAGGACCATCTCTTTTCCTGTGGTGGAGCTAAGGAGGATCGAACTCCTGACCCCCTGCTTGCAAAGCAGGTGCT
>OMUX01000147.1 GCA_900314345.1 uncultured Erysipelotrichaceae bacterium
GTCGAACAGCGCCAGGCCGTTGATATCTCTCCCCAGCCTGGCGCATCCCGCTATCATTCCACGACAGAGCCTTCCCTCTTCACCCGATCCCTGGGCGAAGGCATCAAGAATGTCTTCGCCACCATCGGCAAGAGATTCACATTCGGCGGCCAGCCGGCAGAAGACCAGCGTGTCTACTACTTCAATACCAAGGAGCTTCCTGGTCTGAAGTACGGCACACCGAATCCGGTTCCTTTCCGTGTCATTGACAGGAATGTCGGACTGGATGTGGATATCAGCGTCAAGTGCTTTGGTGAATACAGCATCAAGGTAGCTGATCCGATTCTCTTCTATACCAATGTCTGCGGCAATGTCTCCGGCAGCTACAAGATTTCCGAGCTCGAAGGGCAGCTGAGAACAGAGCTTCTCACAGCCCTGCAGCCTGCTTTCGCAAAGATCTCTGAAGCCGGTGTACGCTACAGTGAAGTACCCGGCCATACCATGGAACTGGCGGATGCCCTGAACGAGCAGCTGTCAAAGAAGTGGAAGGACCTCAGAGGCATTGAGATCGTCTCCTTCGGCATCTCCAGCATGAAGGCATCTGAAGAAGACGAGCAGATGATCAAGGATGCACAGAAGACCGCAATGTACCGTGATCCGAACATGGCCGCTGCTACCCTTGTCGGTGCCCAGGCACAGGCAATGAAGGACGCTGCCAAGAACAGCAATGGTGCAGCAATGGGCTTCATGGGCATGAACATGGCACAGCAGGCTGGCGGAATCAACGCCAACACACTGTTCCAGCAGGGTGCAGCCAATGCACAGCAGCCCAAGGCTGCCGGTACATGGTACTGCCCGCAGTGCGGCACAGAGAATAACGGAAAGTTCTGCAGCAACTGCGGTACACCGAAGCCTGCATCTGCTGAATGGACATGTCCGAAATGCGGTACAACCAGCACAGGAAAGTTCTGCCCTAACTGCGGAACCAAGAAGCCTGAATGATTTTCATAAGCAGAAAGGAGGCGGCAGATGGCTGATCAGCTTGCCAACTACCAATGTCCCAACTGCGGCGGTCCGCTGAAATTTGATCCTTCCCTGCAGAAACTGCACTGTGAGTACTGTGACAGCAGCTTCACTCCGCTTGAAGTGGAAAACTTCTTCAAGGAAAAGGAGGAGGCTGCCGCCAATGCAGTCGGCTTTGAAGAGGATGCAGGAGACTGGGGTGCTGAAGCTGAAGGCATGAAAGCCTACAGCTGCCCCAGCTGCGGTGCACAGCTGTTCGCTGATGCCAATACTGCGGTCACTTCCTGTCCCTACTGTGGCAATCCTACCGTTGTGGCAGCACAGTTCAAAGCCAAGAAGCCGCAGTATGTCCTGCCTTTTACAGTCACCAAGGAACAGGCAGTGGACAAACTCAGGGCGTTCTACAAGGGAAAGCCTTTCCTTCCTTCCGCATTCTCTTCTGAGAATCACCTGGAGGAAGTCAAGGGCGTCTATGTTCCCTACTGGCTGTATGATGCCACTCTGCATGCAGATCTGATCTGCACGGCAGAGCGTGTCAGACAGTACCGCCAGGGGGATGATGTCGTCACGGAAACCAGGCACTACCGTCTGATCCGCAGAGGAACCGTATCGTATGAACGTGTTCCGGCGGATGCTTCAACGAAGATGCCGGATGAATACATGGAAGCACTGGAACCGTTTGACTACGAAAAGCTCACGGATTTCACCAGTGTGTACATGGCCGGATACATGGCTGACAGCTATGATGTTTCAGCGGATGAAGCAGAAAAGCATGCGGATTCCAGAATGGTGAATACGGCTTATTCATCCCTGATGTCCACAACGATGGGATACTCTTCCGTATTCCCTGTCCGCAGGGATATCAGCCGAACTTCAGGCAAGGCGGTTTATGCTTTCCTCCCGGTGTGGCTGCTTTCCACAAAATACCGGGGAAAGAACTACCTGTTTGCCGTGAACGGTGAAACAGGAAAGATCGTCGGCGACCTTCCGGCAGACAACGGAAAGTTCATGAGCAGCATATTGATCATGGCTGCCGTCTTCTTTGTCATCATTGCCGTTGGTCTCTACTTCTATGGAGGCGGGTTCTGATGAAGAAGCTGTTGTTTGCAGCATTGGCTGCGCTGTTTCTGATCCCTGCTCCCGTAAAGGCGGAAGGAAGCTATGTCATTGATGAAACCGGAACGCTTACCAGCAGTGAGCTGACTGAGCTAAACAACAAGGCACAGGAAATCTCTGAAGCAGAAGAGTGCGGGATCTACGTCATCCTGACGGATGATCTGCATGGCTACAGTGAACAGGAGTATGCCTTCGGACTCTTCATGAACTACGACCTGGGCTATGGAACAAAGGATAATCCAAGCGGCGTTCTGCTGGCAGTTGCCGTGGATGAAGGCTACTATGATTCCGTTGCGTATGGTCCTGCAGGAGAAGCACTCGGCACTTCACAGCTGGACGAACTGAATGATGATGTCTTCAGCTATCTGTCCTCAGGAAAATGGTACGGTGCCTGTGATTCCTTCATTGATGACGCAAAGCGGCTGCTTGATGAAAATGGCTACAGCTATCACACGGTCACTTATTCCGATCCTGCGATCAGCCAGGGGATTGTTGAAACCTCACCGGAGGAAAGGAAGCAGTACTTCCTTGCAAGACTTCCCATTGCGGCACTGATTGCCTTTGCATTGTCCTTCCTGATCAACCTGATCCGGAAATCAAAGCTGAAGAATGTCGGAAGAAGTGCAAGTGCGGCTGACTACATCAAGCCAAGCGGCACACATCTGGATACGAATCTGGATCTCTACACCGGAACAACGCACTCCCGCATGCATATGCCCAGGAACAACAATTCCTCAGGCGGAGGCGGCGGTGGCCATACCTACCACAGCAGCGGTGCATCGCACAGCTCCGGCGGAAGACATTTCTGACAAAAAGTTCAAAGGATGCCTCGGCATCCTTTACTTTATTCTGATGCTTACAGCAACCCCGTCTCCGACCTCCGGATGGAACTCTGTTTCAAATCGTTCATCTTTCATAAGCCAGTCACGGAAGGCATGAATCTTCCGTGTCATCTGCAGTGTACTTCTGTTTTCCGAAAGTTCCGGATGATCCACAATGCCATGGAAGTTCAGATTGTCAAAGATGAATACCGATCCTTTGCAGGAATTGGGATAGAAGTGTTCGACATATCTTCTGTACTGTGACTTAGCCGCATCGATGAAGAAGAGATCATAGGTTTTCGCTGTACGGTAATCAACGGCATCACAGAGATGACAGAAGATCCGGTCGGAAAGCCCTGCTTCTTCAATATTATGCTTTGCCTGTGCATACAGACCAGGGTTGATCTCCAGGGTATCGATGGTAATGTTCTCACGCACCGAAGCCATCTTCATGGAAGACCAGCCGACTGCTGTTCCGCATTCCAGGATCTGCATGATTCCTTCATGGTCTCTGAGATAGGAAAGCAGGAACTCCATTCCGTCATCGAACATGACAGGAATATGTTCCTTTCTTGCCTGTGCTTCGATTTCATCCAGCTGCTTCATAAGTTACCAGTATACACGTACTTCAGGTATTTCCGTGCAGCCTTCTGCATAGCATAGATCGTTTCCGGCGGTGTTGCAGGTATCCTGCTCTTGTATCTGGGGAAATACCTGCTCAGATGCAGAGGGATATCTTCAGACAGGTCTGATAGTTTCCTGGCTTCTTCTTCAATCCACGGTATGCTGTCGTTTTTCCCCGGGACAACAAGGGTTGTGATTTCCACATGCATGTTTTCTGAGAAGATGCGGATTGTATTCCATACACTGTCATAGTCTCCGCCAAGTTCCCTGGCATAGTATTCTGCATTGCCCTTGAGATCAATATTCGAGGCATCGATGACCCTGGCAAGCCGTTCTGCAATAGTCTGTTCCATACAGCCGTTTGACACAAGGACTGTCTTCATGCCATGCGCATGCAGCAAGGCTGCACAGTCCTCGATGTATTCCACCATCAGGGATGGTTCATTGTAGGTGAAGGCAATGCCCAGGTTTCCTTCCTGCCGCAATGCAATATCCACAAGCTCCTGCGGGGAGAAGTATTCTGTTCGAACCTGCTGTTCACTGGCCGTGGATATCGTATAGTTCTGACAGAAAGGGCATGAAAGATTACAGCCATAGGAACCAACGGAAAGGATCATGGAACCCGGGTGGTAGTTCCGCAGCGGTTTCTTTTCAACGGGATCCATAGCCATGGCGGTCAGCTTTCCGTAATTGCCGCAGATATTCATACCATTCTCATTGGTTCTGACATGGCACAGACCCGTTTTTCCTTCCGGGATATGGCAGTGATGGAAACAGTGATTACAGACAATCTCATTCATGCCGTATCACCTCAAAGCGTTCTATCTCCACATCTTCTTCATCAGGGTCAATGCCAGCCTTGCGGCATGCAATCCGGTACTGGTCCTGAGGTGTATCAACACCATCAAGATCCGGCAGAAGCAATCCCCTTCTGCTGTCCTTTGTCACAATGATGCCATACCTTTTGACATCCATTTCGCTTAGACTGCTGACAGGCTCCGCTTCTCCAAGAACATCCACGGAGATCTGCAGGTACGGCAGTTCCTTTTCCTCCACAGGAGAGAACCTGGGATCTCTGGAACATGCGCTGACAGCATTATGGATAATCTCTTCGGCAATATTCCTGCGTGTGGCTGATATTGTACCGATACAGCCGCGGAGTTCATCGAACTCATGAATACTGACAAATACTCCGGCACGTTTCTTCAGTTCATCATTCAGCTCTGCCGGCACAGGCATGATCCGGCCGGTTCTGACATAGGTGTTCACACTCTTTCTGGCCAGGGATACAAACGGATCGCCCCCGTATGCTGTTTCTGAAATCTCATTCCTGACCTTGGCTTCATACTGATCCAGGAAATCACGGGATTCATTTCTTCCTTTTGGCTTGTACAGTACAATGCCATATCCGACACCGAATGTTGCCTCATGGCTTAAAGGGACTGCCTCAACATCCGTCCGGTCCAGTGCACCTGCCATGATCGCAAAGGAACGATGTCCGCATTCCATGGACTTCTCCAGAAGCAACGGTTCATATTCCAGAAGTTCGCCAAAAGACGCAGAAGACATTGTCTTCATGATCCTGTCGTCATACAGTGGTCCTTCTTTACGGAAACCATATGGACCATCCTTCTTCTGACAATGAGAGAGGTCTCCGCTTCCTACAACTACAACTCTTCTGCCGGTTTCTTCTGCTGTCTTTTGAATCATCATGCCAAGCTCGTAATGCATGACCAGCGGAAGACCGCTGAGTCCGATCCTGACAAGCTTGAAATCCTTGTATCTTTTCTCAATGAAATACAGTGGCACCATCGTGCCATGATCAAGCATCTTGTCTCTGTCGTACTCCGTTCCTGCCGGAAATGATTTTTCCTTCAGATATGATTCCAGAACATTGATGAATTCTGTATCGTATGTCTCATCAAATGTTACCTGTTCAGCACGGAACTGTCCAAGATCACCATATGCACCGCTGCCGCCGGAGATATTGAAATAATCACGGTACATGATTGCATGCGGTGACGTAAGAACAATTGTCTCTGGCTTTAGTTCTGCTATAAACTGAGCAGCTTTGTCATAAGCATCCAGAGTCGCCTGGATTTTCGTTTCTTCTCCTTTGCCTACTTCATGCACGGCAATCGGAGGATGGGGAACCATGACTGCACCGATGATCATAGATGTATACCTGCTTTCCGCTTCCATTATAGGCAGGGGAGTGATGCTGAACGAAAAAAAGAGGAAGGAATGAGAAACCTCAGACCTTCCAGGTAATGTAACCCGGCGGCGAGCTTGATTCACTATGGCATGCATAGCTATTTTCGCCCCTGGAGTGCTTAACTTCTGTGTTCGGGATGGGAACAGGTGTGGCCACTCCGGTATCGCCACCAGATCGCTCAGAGATTGCTCCCTGAAAACTGAATAACAGTGCCGCAGGCACTCTTTCCCATGGATTCCTCCACAGGCTTCATGCTGCGTATAGATTGACATGTATCTTTCTTACTGGGTTGTGGACTTTCAGTTCTCGTGTGAATAAACCTTCGATCTATTAGTATCAGTCAGCTCAATGCCTCACGGCACTTACACCCCTGACCTATCAACGTCGTCGTCTTCAACGGATCTTATTTCATCGAGTGAATGGGAAGTCTCATCTTGGAGTCGGTTTCGCGCTTAGATGCCTTCAGCGTTTATCCGGTCCGATCTCAGCTACCCAGCTGTGCCACTGGCGTGACAACTGGTGCACCGTAGGATCGTCCGTCCTGGTCCTCTCGTACTAGGGACAGCTCTCCTCAAACTTCCAACGCCCACAACAGATAGGGACCAAACTGTCTCACGACGTTTTGAACCCAGCTCGCGTACCGCTTTAATGGGCGGACAGCCCAACCCTTGGAAGCGA
>OMUX01000146.1 GCA_900314345.1 uncultured Erysipelotrichaceae bacterium
GGAACCGGAAAGTCCGGTCATGACGACCAGGGAATTGCGCGGGATCTCCAGGGAGATGTTCTTGAGGTTGTTCTCCTTGGCACCGCGGATCACGATCTTGTCCTGCTGCATCATTTCTCCTCCTTCCGTGCCTCCGCACTCAGGTCGCACAGCATCTGCCATGCCTGGCGCGGGGAAAGGTCATCGGGGCTGACCTCCTTGAGCTGGGCCATGATATGGTCCGCCTTCGGATCTTCCTTCTTCATTTCAATCAGCTGATAGCTCTGCTGTACAACCCGCTTCTTGCTTTCCAGCTGCTTCTGCAGATCCTTTGCCCTGTCAAGCACTGCATCGGGAAGTCCGGCAAGCCTTGCGACATTGATACCGTAGGACCGGTCTGCACTGCCGTCCTTGATCTTGTAGAGGAACGTGACCTTTTCATCATCCTCATGCACGACAACATGGACGTTGCGCACACAGCCGATGCTGTCGGCAAGGGTTGTGAGCTCATGGTAATGCGTGCTGAACAAGGTCTTTGCATGGAGGCAGCTTGCAATGTATTCAATCATTGCCTGGGCCAGTGCCATGCCGTCATAGGTGCTTGTTCCCCTTCCGATTTCATCAAAGAGGATCAGGGAATGTTCCGTAGCTTCCTGCAGGGCATGGTTAGCCTCGCTCATCTCCACCATGAACGTGGACTGTCCGGAAAGGATGTCATCGCTGGCACCGATGCGCGTGAAGATCTTGTCGAACACCGGCATGCGGCAGCTCTTTGCCGGAACATAGCAGCCCATCTGCGCCATGATGACAATGAGTGCTGTCTGGCGCATGTATGTGGATTTACCGCCCATGTTGGGACCGGTGATCAGCAGGATGGACTCCTTCTGGTCCATGTGGATGGAGTTGGCCACATATCTTGGATCCTTCATGATTTCATCCAGGATCGGGTGTCTTCCATTGACGATATCAAGTTCATCGTCCGTGAACTCAGGTCTTACCCAGCCATACTTTGAAGAACACTCTGCCAGGGCTGCATAGCAGTCGATCTCTGCAAGGGCAAGGGCAAGCCTCTGCAGCTTTGCCAGTCTTGCACGGATCTCATCATTGAGCTTTGAGAACAGCTGCTTTTCAATGCGAATGGCATTCTCTTCGGCATGGAGGATCTGATCTTCTTTTTCCTTTAAAGCAGGAGAGATGAAGCGTTCATTGTTCACTAATGTCTGCTTTCTGACATAGCCCCATTCATCCTTCACATTGGCAGCGGCAGCCTTGGAGATTTCAATATAGTAGCCGAAGACCTTGTTGTATCCGATCTTCAGGGTCTTGATGCCGGTGCGTTCTCTTTCCTGCGCTTCCATCTGCGTGATGAAATCACGTCCGCTTCTCTGGATGGCACGTGCTTCATCCAGTTCCTGGTTATACCCGTCGCGGAACACACCGCCGTCGGAAAGGTTGACCGGAGGGTTGTCCACAAAGGCATCCTTGAGAAGATCCGAAAGATCCTGGAGTCTGTCCAGGTTCTGATATTCCCGGAACTGTTCTGTATCCACGGCATCCAGGATGTACGGCACTTCAATCAATGTCCTGGAAAGACGCATGCAGTCCACGGGACTGGCATTGTTCATGGCCGTGCGGGCAATGAGTCTCTGCAGGTCATAGACATTGCCCATGTGCTCCCGCAGGGTATTGCGCTTCATGAAGTTCTTCTTCAGGTATTCCAGCTTCTCATACCTTGCCTCTATGGCATCCTGTTTCACCAATGGTTTTTCAATCCACCGGCGCAGCAGTCTTGAGCCCATGGAGGACCGGCACTTGTCCAGGAATGTCCACAGGGTGTCCGTCTTGCCGTTTCTGTGCAGCGGTTCCACAAGCTCCAGATTCTCCTGGGTGGAGAAATCCATGTACAGGCTGTCGTCTTCGTTATCCACCGTGCATGCCTGCAGGTGGGAAAGCATGTGCTTCTGGGTTTCCTCCAGATAACTCAGCATGCGGCCGTACGCTGCACGTTCATAGTCCTTCTTCAGACGTTCTGCCAAAGGAAGATATTCTTCCTTGATCTCTGTTTCATCATCATAGGAGATGACGATCTGCATCTCCCTGAGCAACTTTACGGTCTTTTCATCAAAGCCCTTGGGGACAACGATCTCACGGACATTGTTCCTGAGCAGTGTCTGGGCAAGCACGGCTGTGCTGTGCTGGATGTCCATGATGAAGTTTTCACCGGTGGAGACTTCCGCAAAGGCAATGGCATAGCCATAGGCATAGTCTTCCAGAGATGCCAGGTACACGGACTGTTTCTCATCCCCGATTTCCTCCATGACGGTGCCCGGGGTGATGACACGGATGACATCGCGTTCCACAAGACCCACAGCTTCCTTGGGATCCTGCATCTGTTCACAGATGGCAATCTTGTATCCCCGCTGCACCAGTCTCTGGATATAGCCAAGCACGGCATGATGGGGAACACCGCACATGGGCACTCTGTCCTTGACGCCGGCATTCTTGCCTGTCAGGATCAGATCCAGTTCACGGCTGGCTGTCTTTGCGTCCTCAAAGAACATCTCATAGAAATCACCGATGCGGTAAAACAGCAGCGCATCGGGATATTGTTTCTTGACCTGGAGGTAATGCTCCATCATCGGTGAATATTTTTCTTCCGCCATATTCAGTCCCTGTTTCCAATAAGCGCGATTATTATACCAAATATACAAAGAGGCAGAAGAAAAGCCGCATCGCTGCGGCCATTACTTGCTGTATCCGCCAAGCACCGGCTGGAAGGCATCGGCTGTTTCATCCGATTTCTTCAAGGTATCCGGTCTTGCCTCATACAGCACCCCGTCTTCAATCTTCTCATCACTGACAAGACGGATATCCTGGATGTTTCCGCTGAAGTCATCCTGGTTGTTGAAGTTTCCGTTGGAGACCAGTCCGTTGTTTCCGCCGAAGTAAGCATAGGCAATATCGGAATCAATGACGAACTCAATCACCGAAGCATCATGGTTGGCACTGCATCCGTTTGTCGCATCCACTGCTGCCTTGGCATCCACCTTGACCACCGGAATCGTCACACCGGTATCAAGCTCGATATAATACTCCGTGCCGATCTCTCCGAAGAGATATCCCATGGCAACACCGATGAATCCGTCTTCATTCAGAAGGAAGCCGGTCTTTTCATCCACGGTCATATGATTGTGGATGTACTGGTACTGCGCAGAGCTGACGCTGGTGATCAGACGGTAGTCTTCATAGACCTTCGTGCTGCTTGTTGAACATACACCTACGGATGTGCTCTTATATTCCTCCTGATAATTCTTCAGACTGTCAGGATCAAATGTCTCTTCATCATCATTGGTAAATCCGCTGCCTGTCAGGAACAATGCAGCAGATCAAAGGACGCCGAGGATCTTCTGTACAGGTTTCATATCGACATTTATTTTACAAAACGATGGGAAATG
>OMUX01000142.1 GCA_900314345.1 uncultured Erysipelotrichaceae bacterium
CCAGTTTGGGCGGGCCATACTGGTCATTTGTCTCATTTCAGACAAATTTGATACTTATTCCAAAGGATTCAGCACTGTCAGTGTACTGCAGGAGAAATCCAGTTCTTTGACCTGCTGCTGAATCATGTCGGGAGTCAGGGAAGATACAATGCGGTATTCCTCAAACAGGGATACATCATCCATCAATGATTCACACATGGTCAGTGAGAGCCTGGCTGGATCATCAAAGATATGGAGATACGATCCCATGGTACGCTTCTTGAGCTGGTCCAGGGTATCTTCCTGCATTGCAGTATTCATGCAGGCCTTAAGCTGTTCCTCCAGGAAGGAACGGAAGCTCTGCGGATCCAGTGCTTCATCTGCGAAGACAAGGATCTGTGCATCTTCATAGAAGTCTTCTTCAAAGGAGAAGTAAGGGGAGATTCTTCCTTCATCAATCCATGACTGATACTGCGGATTCACGGAAGTAAACCAGCTGTCCAGGCGCATCCGGAGGCTCCATTCCCGCTTCATTCTTGCTGTATTGTCCTTGTCAATGACCGGCATACGTATACCGTACATGATACGGGGAACACTGACATCCATCTTCAGTGAAAATGTATCTCTGATTGGTTTGTTTCCTTCTTCCCAGGCATATCGCTTCAGATTCTTCGGCGCAGGGAATGTTTTATGTGCCTGGTTCTCTTCCACAAGAGAGAAGATTCTTTCTGCAGACAATGGTGTAACACATACCAGTGTCATGCGGCCGGGATGGTAGTTCATGGCATAGCATTCTTCCAGTTCTTTTTTACGCATGGCCATGATGCTTTCATCACTGCCGGTGATGTCTTCATTGATAGGATAGTTTCTGAACAGGGAACGCATGGTTTCAAGCAATATTCTGCTTTCCGCATCCTGCAGATACATATGTCTTTCCTGCAGGATGATGCCTTTTTCCTTCTCAACAGAGGAATCTGTAATGGAAAGATCCTGCACGAAGTCCAGCAGCATTCCCAGCGGTACCTTGGGATCAGCAGGAGTATCGAAGTAATAGCAGGTTTCATCATAGCTGGTGAAGGCGTTGACATTGGCACCAAGCCTTGCAAAGTCATTCATGGCATCGCCTTCATCACTCTCAAAGAGCTTGTGTTCCAGGAAGTGGGCACTGCCCATGGGGAAGGAATAGGTATTTCCTTCTTCATCGGTCTGTTTACAATCCAGGCTTCCGTACGGCACTGCCAGCACACAGCTAGTTGTGACAAAGTCCGGCTTTTCAAAGACAACGACATAAAGACCGTTGTTCAGTGTTTCTTCATACCAGGTTTCCCGGCATTCCGGTTCATAGTGCTTCTTCATCATTGCCCTCCCCGATGGCTGTATAGCATGCCTGCAGCCTGAGGTTCTTCCATGCCTGTGCAATATCCTTCTTACTGACATGCCGGAAGGCTTCAATAACCGTTCTGGTATCAGGACACCCGGGTATCATGACCTTGTTGAAATCATCCCGGATGAGACTTGAAGCAGAATCCAGGGAGCTGCGCCAGGAGTTGATGTACATCTGTCTGGCTGTTTCAAGATCTTCGTCTGTATAATCCATGTTCTGCAGTCTATGAATCTGTTCTGCAATCAACGCCTTTGTTTCATTCAGATGTTCCGCTTCCATCTGGGTGGAGATCCTGACAAACCCGTCATAGACGGCATTGTCGGAACCGATGGAATAGCAGAGGCTTCTCTTTTCACGTACTTCCTGGAACAGCATGGAAGTGGGAAGGGCACCAAGGATGCCGTTGCCCAGCATGAATGCCGGCATCAGGGGATCGGTATAGAGCAGGCCTGTATGGTACATCTGAACCAGGAAGGACTGGGAATAGCTGCGCTGTTCCTGTTTTTCCTGGTATGCATTCACCATAGAAGGGTAGAGCAGGGAAACGTTTGTTTTCCTTGGTTCGAAGTCAAAGTGCTTCCTTGCAAGTGCAAGGCATTCTTCATTCGTTGCATCGCCAAGCACATAGAGATCAATCCTGGCATCATGAATCAATGTCTTCCATTCCCTGACAGCTTCTTCATTCGTCACAGCTTCAGCTTCTTCTGCAGAAGGGAGGACCTTGTCCTTTACTACACCGCCATAAAGTTCATCTGCACAATGGCAGGCATGGTTCATGGGATCATCATCTACAAGACGGATGGCTGTGGCTGCCTTCTTCCTGCATTCTTCAAAGACATCCTGGTTGAATAATCCATCCTTCAGATCCGGCTCCAGCAGGAAGTCATGCAGGAACCTGTATTCCGCTTCCAGCAAAGGCTCATTGACCAAAGATCCGTTGATGCAGGAACAGGCCATTTCCAGGACTTCTGCATTGCCACGGACTTCATCACTGGCGGAAAGCTCCAGACCGTACAGTGTGTCTGCAGCTCTCTGCACTGCATCCTTGGTGGGGTATGCCTTACATGTATTACTCAGAAGGAAGGAGAGCACCGTGCGTACCGCACGTCTTCCTTTGGCAAAGGGAGTCGTCAGATCCAGACGCATCTTTACTTCCTTGAATTTGGTTTCCTGATGTATATGCAGGAATACATTTTCATTCAGTTCATATGTTTGCATAAAAGAAAAAGGAAGCCTTTCCAACAGGCTTCCCCATTATAGGTCAAAGACTGCTTTTCTGCAGGCGCTTTTCCTTCTCTATGGCACGCTGTGCCTTCTGTATGTCCTTGGTCCACTTGCAGGATCCTGAGGAACAGGAGCTGCAGGAACCGCATGTACTGCAGGATGCAGAACCGTTGCGCAGGGATCTGATGCAGAACCATGCAATGGCGGCAATCACAAGCAGAATCACGATGTCAGCTGCATTCATATCTTCGGAACCTTCCTTCCAATGCATATAATACCTGTGGAACAAGGAAAGTCAATTAGCTTGCACTAACTTTTATAAAGGCAAATTTCCCGGCAAATAAGTGAACAGCAGCTTCATTTCATGGGCCATTCATATTATTATGTAAGTAGGGAATCCCTACTTTCCTACATCAAGGAGGAATTGAAGATTATGACAGAAAACTTGTTAGTAAGCGATGCTAAGGTAATGTCTAAAGGGCAGGTAACAATACCAAAAAATATCCGCGAGGTCCTTGGCGTAAGTACGGGGGACCGTGTTACGTTTATCGAAAAAGACGGACAGGTTATCATAATGAATTCAGCCATATATGCAATGAAGAAATTTCAAAAGCAAATGGAAGGACAGGCAGAGCAGGCTGGATTTGTTTCTGAAAAGGATGTTGACTGGTGGATCACCGACTCCAGAAGGAGTGAATCAGACGAATGAAGATAATGCTGGACACGAACATTATCATTTCTGCAGCATTGTTTCCGCATGGTACAGCCGCGAAAGCATTTTTTAAAGCAATGATGCCGCCATATGAACCAATAATCTGTGATTACGTGATTGATGAGCTCAGACGCATATTCAGAGAAAAGTTTCCTGACAGACTTACTGAGCTGGAAGCATTTCTGTTCAACGCTATGTTGTATATTCGGGTAGTGGATACTCCGGAAGAAAGTTTTGAAGTTGAACGTCGTCACCCCAGCTTGCCCCGACTTCTGTATGTCGGGGCAAGCTGGGCAATTTAGCCCTTCAGGGTACGCAGGAAAAATTTCTGATATTTTTGTCCAAACCTATTCAGATCCT
>OMUX01000381.1 GCA_900314345.1 uncultured Erysipelotrichaceae bacterium
GGGCTTAGTGCCCGAAGGAGGGATCGCCTATGATTCAGGATATCGCTCCGCATGTATACCATAACGAGTACACGCCTCGTGCTCCGCAGAGCCAAGACGTTCTTTTTGATTTTGAGGGCATCAGCCTGCGTATGAAGAAGGACCATACCTTCTTCACCTATGACGATGTCAGCCATGACAGGAACTTCATCTATCTTTTCCGCATTGATGACACAGCCTATTACCTGACAGACCTGAAGGAAGAAGAACATATCCTTGTCACCAAGTATGAGCTGCGCTATCAGACGGACAATGTCACAGGCTTTGCGGGCATCACCGGCTGGTCGCTGTACGACTGGATGATCCACAATCAGTACTGCGGGGTATGCGGACATACCATGAAGCAGGATGAAAAGGAACGTGCCATGCGCTGCCCGGAGTGCGGAAACATCGTCTATCCCCGTATCAACCCGGCGGTGATCGTTGCCGTGATCAATGATGAGGATCAGCTGCTGGTCACACGCTATGCAAACGGGCCGTACAAACGCTGGGCACTGGTTGCCGGCTATGTGGAGATCGGTGAAACACTGGAACAGTGCGTGAAGCGTGAAGTGAAAGAGGAAACAGGCCTGGATGTCAGTGATCTTGTCTATTACAAATCACAGCCATGGGGCCTGAGCGGCAGTGTCCTGAGCGGCTTCTGGTGCAGAGCACACGGAAATCAGAACATCGTGCTGCAGCGCAGCGAGCTTGCCGTTGCCGAATGGAAGGACCACGAAGATGAAATAGAACTGACCGGTCATGCCGCCCTGACGGCGGAAATGATCGGCATGTACAGAAACGGAGGATACCGCAGATGGATTTCAATCAGGTGATTTACCAGATCTACCCGCTGGGTTTCTGCGACGCATCAAGGGAAAACGATCACAGACAGGCGCATCGCATCCGCAGGGTCCTGGACTGGGTGGATCATTTCCAGAAGCTTGGCATCACGCAGATCCTGTTCAACCCCGTCTTTGAAAGCAGCAGTCATGGCTATGACACCATCGACTGCCGCAGGATTGATGCACGTCTTGGCACGAATGAAGACTTCAGGGAAGTCTGCGATGCCCTGCACAAGGCAGGCATCGGTGTCATCCTGGATGCCGTCTTCAACCATGTCGGAAGAGACAACCCGATGTTCAGGGATGTGCAGGAAAGGAAATGGGACAGTCCGTACAAGGACTGGTTCTATATCAACTTCAGTGACTCCTGGGCAAGGGACGGCTTCAGCTATGCCGACTGGGAAGGACATCAGGAACTGGTGAAACTGAACCTGCAGAATCCGGAAGTGAAGCAGTATCTCTTTGACAGCGTGGATCTGTGGATTGAACAGTTCGGCATTGACGGCCTAAGGCTGGATACCGCCTACTGCCTGGATCAGCAGTTCCTGAGAGAGCTGAGGGATCATGTGAAATACGGTCATCCGGACTTCCTGATGATCGGTGAGATGATCAACGGCGACTACAACATCCTTCTGAAAGAGGATCTTGTGGACAGCGTTACAAACTACGAATGCCGCAAAGGTCTTTTCTCCAGCATGAACACGCACAACCTGTTTGAGATCGGCTATTCTTTGAACCGGCAGTTCGGCCATGAGCCCTGGTGTCTTTACCAGGGAAGACATCTTCTGTCCTTCGTGGACAATCATGATGTCGACAGGATCGCTTCAACATTGAATGATCCAAGGGATCTTCCGCTGATCTACGATCTCATGTATGCCATGCCCGGCATGCCATGCATCTACTATGGCAGTGAATGGGGTGCGGAAGGAAAACGTACCAGGGAAAGCGATGCAGAACTGCGTCCATGCTTTGACAAACCGGAATGGAACGAACTGACACAGCATCTGTCACAGCTCAATGCCATGCGTCTTGCCAATCCCGTATTCACGGACGGAGACTACTTCCAGATCTGTACGATGAACCAGGCCTGGGGCTTCATGCGCAGCATGGAACACAGCCTGCTCATCTTCCTGATCAACATCTCCGATGACACAATGCATCTGCAGTTCAATACGCCTGTTGAAAGTGCCGAAGACCTTCTGACACATGAGACCGTATCACTGAAAAACGGGATCGGCCTGCCTGCCAAGTCGTCCCGCTTCCTGTATCATTCCCGTTAATCTCAGTACATACCTCTTGCTGTTTCGGCAACGGAGTTTGACAGGGATTCCCCGCCGACCTCGTAGCCGTAGCAGAAGATGTACGCTGCCTGGGCTGCGCCGTCTGCACTGTCTTCACATGCCCTCAGTTCCGCCGTTGTATTCGGATAGGATGAGGGCATTTCATATGCCAGATAATGCAGCTGGCCGTCAATGGTCGTGTAGTCATAGCCATTGGCTGCGCACCAGCTCTGCAGATTGCTCAGACGGCCGCCGCCCCACTGGCACAGACCGTAGTAGTAGCCGCTGTCTGCCTGGGGGTTATAGCCGCTTTCCCGCTTCATGTTGGCAAGAATGCCGATTGCCTGGGCGTTGTTGAGTCCCATGCCTGAAGTCAGGAAGGAATAGATCTGGCCATAGGGATCAGAAGAATCCGCCACATAAGAGGAGGCAGCCGGTTCCTGGGATGCCGCAGCAGTTTCTGCTGAAGTTTCTGCTGAAGTTTCTGCAGAAGCGGCTGTCGAAGCTTCCGCTGTCACTTCCGCCGCAGCCTGTGCTGTTTCTTCTGAAGCAGCCTTTCCATTGATCGTCAGGGTATAGATGGCACTGGATTTGTTTCCTGCCTTGTCCATGGCGGTTACGGCAATGCGGTAGGTGCCAGGTGCTGTGAGATCTCCTGCATCACTGTCAATGGTCCAGGTGCCCTTCTCCGTTGTTTCTTCCTCGGCGTAGGACAGTTCCCCGTCAACATCATCCTTGATGGAGATGACATTGTCCTGAAGGCTGTAGTCATCCCCTGCCATGATGGATACGGCATCCGCCTTGAACACGATGATCGGTGCTGCCGTGTCGAGCACAGCTGCTTCTTCGGTTTCCGTCTGTGCTGCAGCCACGGTGACAGAATATGCTTCTTCCGTCTCTGCTCCGTCATTGTCCATGGCGTGGATCACAACATCATAGATTCCTTCTGCCGTGACATCCACCTTGCTTTCAACGGTGTATGTACCTTTCTTCAGAAGATCACTGTACGCAAGGGCATTGCCCTCTGCGTCCGTAACGTTTGTAATGTTTGCCAGCGGATCAAAATCTTCATTGAGATCAATGGTGATGCTCTCATTGCGGAAGCTGATCAGCGGGTTCACCGGCTGCTTCACAATGAAGGTGCGGGAGACGACCTTTGTCGCTGTATCACCATAGGATGTTGTTTCACGCAGGATGTAGTCCAGCTTTTGTGCACCGGCCTTATGTGTGTTGACTGTTCCGGCTGTTCTGATGGCACCGGTACTTGAAAGAACATAGTCCAGCGGATCGAAGTCGCTGGCAAATTCCAGCTGTGTTTCATCCTTGAAGACAATGTTCATGGCCTCATATGCAGCCTCAAGCTCCTCTTCCCTGTTCAGCTTTTCTGATGCAGGTGCGGCAGATGGAATTGCAGTGGTAAGTTTTGTTTCAGTATGCTGTGCCTGATAACCCAGGACACAGACCGCTGCGACGAGGGCAAGCATCAGGACAATCAGTGCCGGATGATGTCTGCGGGTATTTTCCCTGCTCTGATCCATCGTTTCATCGATGACAGCAGGCTGTACTGTTTCCTCTTTCCTCTCTGTTTTCTTTACCAGTTCTGTCTTTTCTTCGAATGTAGTCAATTCTGCCTCCTTGACTGATTCCTCAGTCTTTTTCTTTTCTTCTTTCTCTTCTTCCTTCCAGGCATTCTGAATCACCTGGTGAATATCAATTTCGGGTTCTGCATTGCTGGTGATGACCCGGCTTTCCCTGATCAGTCCTTCCATGTCATCCGGCAATGGTGCACGCACGCTTGCCGGAGTCCTTGTAAAGGGAGAAAGCAGGTCGATCCTTGCACAGTGAAGCGCAGGCCTGTTCAAAAGCTTTGTGCTTCCACCGTACAGTTCATCGCCCAGAAGCGGGTGATGGATGCTTGCCATGTGGGTGCGGATCTGGTGGGTTCTGCCGGTTTCAATCTCCACAAACACAACAGAGAATACCTGTGCTCCCTTCTGCATGATCTGCATGCACTGCCAGTGTGTCACGGCTCTTGCGCCGTCTTCACTGACTTCCCTTGCTCTTTCGCCTTCCACTTTTTCTATCGGCGCATCAATCGTTCCATGGCTTTCTTCCATGGCATTTTCCACAAAGGCGATGTAGCCTTTGCGCAGCTTTCCTTCGATGCGTTCCTGGTTCAGACGGGATGCGGCGGGCTGATTCTTGGCGAACAGCTGTACACCGCTGACATCCTTGTCCAGCCTTCCGACCGGTCGGATCGTGAACTCCTCATTTCTCTTGAGATAGTGCGACTGCACCATCGTGCCAAGGGAATCCTCCGCATGTCCATGGGAAGGATGCACGGGAATACCGGCAGGCTTGTTGACCACAAGGAAATCATCCTCCTCAAGGAGGATTTCAGGTTCCTGTTCCAGAAGGACTGCATCTTCGCTTCCTTCTTCCGGGAAAATCACCTGCAGGGTATCGCCTACCCGCATGCATTCATCCGTATGGACCTGTTTTCCGTTCAGAAGGATCTGTCCGTCAAACTTCAGACGGGCAATCTCATGTCTTGAAAGATGCAGCTCCCTGGTGAGCACATTGCGGATCCTTCCCTTCTGGGTGGGATTCCAGGCGTCCAGTGTGAGCCGGTATGTCAGTGTCTTTTCCATATACGCGAAGACGGGGCTGTTTCAGACAACCCCGCCAATCATCTGTTACTCGATTCTTGAACGGAGATAGCTGTAGATGAATCCATCCAGGTCACCGTCCATGACCCCCTGGATGTTTCCTGCTTCATGTCCTGTGCGCAGATCCTTCACCATGGTGTAAGGCTGGAAGACATAGGAACGGATCTGAGAACCCCATTCGTTTGCCTTGACTTCACCCTTGATGGCTGCCATCTTCTCTTCCTGCTCACGGATCTTGAGCTGCAGGAGCTTTGATTTCAGCATATTCATGGCGTACTCCTTGTTCTGCAGCTGGGAACGCTGTGTCTGGCAGAACACCACGATGCCGGTCGGCTTGTGCGTGATGCGCACGGCAGAGTCGGTCTTGTTGATATGCTGGCCGCCCGCGCCGGAAGAACGCATCGTCACGACATCGATATCCTTGTCATCAATCGTGATGTCCAGGTCATCCTCAAACTCCGGCATGACTTCCACACTGGCAAAGCTGGTATGCCTTCTCGCATTGGCATCAAAGGGAGAGATGCGGACCAGTCTGTGGACGCCGTTCTCACTCTTGAGATAGCCATAGGCCATCGGACCGGAAATCTGGATGGAGCAGGACTTCAGGCCTGCTTCTTCGCCTTCTTCATAGTCCAGCACATTGACCTTGTAGCCCTTGCGCTCAGCCCAGCGGACATACATTCTGTACAGCATGCTTGCCCAGTCCATGGCTTCCGTGCCGCCGGCACCCGGATGGATTTCCAGAATGGCGTCATGGTTGTCATAGGGACCGGAAAGCAGCACCTGGATCTCGAAGGCTTCAAACGCCTTCATCTGCTCGCCATACTCTTCCTCAACAAGCTCTTCCAGTTCCTCGTCATAGTTCTTGCCGAGCTCAGTTGCGGATTCAGCAAGACCATCAAAGGCTTCGGTCAGCTTTGTGTGGTTTTCCAGCAAAGCCTTGAGCTGGTTGTTGTTCTTGATAACGGACTGCGCATGTTTCTGGTCATCCCAGAAATCCGGGGCAGCCATCTTCTCTTCATTCTCTGCGATCTGCTTCTTCTTCCCGTCCAGGTCAAAGAGAGGAGCCAAGCTGCTCCAATTTGGCCTGGCAGTTTGTGATGCTCTGCTTCATTTCATAAAGTTCCATGGTTCTTCTCCTTTTTGATTCTTATCTCAGGCAGCCTGGGGCTTCTGTCCGTTTTCCGCTTCCTGCGGTGCATTGCGGACAACAACCTTCAGGCGCATGCAGTAGGCAACGATCTCGCTGGCGATGCTTGACATCATGTTTTCAAACATCTGATATCCTTCTGTCACATATGCCTGCAGAGGATTGCTCTGGGCATAGGAACGCAGTCCGATGCCATCCCTCAGCTTGGACATCATGTCGATATGATCCACCCATGCGCGGTCGATGATCTTGAGGGACATCTCCCGTTCAAAAGGATTGATCTGGGCACGGACAGGGGCGACCTTGTCATCGTATACCTTCCATGCCTTCTCATTGACAGACGGCAGGACTTCCTCCGGTGTCTTGTCCTTGAATTCCTGTGCTGTGAAGATATCCTGGAAGCCAAGCTTCTTCAGCGCCTCCAGCAGACCTTCCGCATCCACGCTTCCGTTCCTGCTTTCCGGATCCACATGGGATGTGACGACATCATTCATGACTCTTTCAAACATCTGATGGATGACAGAATGGACATCATCGTTGTCCAGGATGTAGTTGCGCTGGTCATACATGACTTCACGCTGCTGGCGCAGGACATCATCATACTGCAGCAGGGTCTTGCGGGCATCGAAGTTGATACCCTCAACACGCTTCTGAGCAGAGGAGATGGTCTTCGTAATGGTTTTGCTTTCCACCGGTGTATCACCAAGGGACTTGAAGATGCCCTCCATGCGTTCGCTTCCGAACCTGACCATCAGGTCATCCTGCACGGAGACGAAGAATCTGGATTCACCCGGATCTCCCTGACGTCCGGAACGGCCTCTCAGCTGGTTATCGATACGTCTTGATTCATGGCGTTCGGAACCAAGCACACACAGACCGCCGAGCGCCTTGACCTCTTCATAGCGGGCATTGTAGTCCGCAAGCAGTGCTGCCTTTTCTTCCTCTGCTGCATTGGCAGGAACTTCAGGCTTCTTGCCGCCGAGCTTGATATCCGTTCCACGGCCGGCCATGTTGGTGGCGATGGTTACCGCACCCTTGGCACCTGCCTTGGCAATGATTTCTGCTTCACGGGCATTGTTCTTGGCGTTGAGCACTTCGTGAGGAATGTGTTCCTTCTTCAGCATGCCGGAAATCAGCTCGGATGTTTCAACGGCAATCGTGCCGACAAGCACCGGCTGTCCCTTCTCATGCTTTTCCTTGACTTCTTCAACCAATGCCTTGAACTTTGCATTCTTCGTTCCGAAGACAGCATCCGGATAGTCCACACGGATGACCGGCCTGTTGGTCGGAATCTCATAGACCAGCATGTTGTAGATCTCGCGGAATTCCTCTTCCTCGGTCTTGGCAGTGCCGGTCATGCCGGAGAGCTTGTTGTAAAGACGGAAGAAGTTCTGGTATGTGATCGTGGCCAGGATCGTTGTCTCCTGGCGGATGGAAATGCCTTCCTTGGCACAGACAGCCTGGTGGAGACCATCAGACCACTCACGGCCCTTCATCAGACGGCCGGTGTTGGGATCGACGATATCGATCTCATCGTTCGTCATGTCAGCGACATAGTCGATGTCCCTGGCCATGATGTAGTTGGCTTTCAATGCCTGGTTGATGCGGTGCAGCAGCTGGGTGTTGCTGAGATCATACAGGTTCTTGATGCGGAACACCTTTTCAGCTTTGGCAATACCCTGTTCAGACAGCGTTACAACACGGGACTTCACATCAATGACATAGTCTCCCGGTGTGACGATCTCATCATCCTGCATGACCTGTTCCTTGAGGCTCTTGGCAAAGCGGTCTGCCTGCAGATACAGGTTTGCCGTCTGCTTCATGCCGCCGGAAATGATCAGCGGTGTTCTTGATTCATCAATCAGGATGGAGTCGACTTCATCGATCAGGGCAAAGTTCAGCCCGCGCTGAACCCTGTTTCTTGCATCGGTGACCATGTTGTCACGCAGATAGTCGAAGCCAAGCTCGCTGTTTGTCGTGTATGTGATATCGCATGCATAGGCAGCACGCTTCTGTGCCGGCGTCATGTCATGCTGGTTGAGTCCAACGGTAAGACCGAGGAACTTATGAATCTCACCCATCCACTCACTGTCACGCTTTGACAGGTATTCATTGACGGTGACGACATGAACACCCTTGCCGCTGAGGGCATTGAGATACACACACATGACGGACGTCAGGGTCTTTCCTTCACCGGTCTTCATCTCGGCAATATCGCCGCCCTGCATGACAGCAGCACCCATCAGCTGCACAGGATAGGGGAATTCCCCTCTGACCCTGCGGCATGCCTCACGGGCTGTGGCAAAAGCCTCCACCATGATGTCATCCAGGCTTGCATCATCCTTCAGCTTCTGCTTCAGGCGCGGTGTTTCCGCCTTGAGCTCATCATCGCTCATTGCCTTGTACTTATCTTCAAGAGCCAGCACCGGCTGGATCTTCTTTTCAATCTGTTTCAGCTTGCGTCCGTCTTCATTGAACATGCGGCTGAGAAAGTTTGCCATAATAAAACCTCCTGACTGCTCAAATCAGCCAGACCATTATACATTTCAGGTCAATGACGTTCAAGTTTCGGCTTAACAATCACACGAAATGCACATATTCGTATTCAGCTGACGATGCCTGCTTCAACGTTCTTCGGGGCACATTTCTCCAGTTCCGCTTTCGGAATCCGGCAGAAGAGATTCACAATATTCTGGTCCAGCTGTGTACCGGAAACATCCTTCATGATGGCAATGGCTTCCTCATACGTCCTTGCCGGCTTGTAGGAACGGCGCATCATGATGGCACTGTAGGTATCCGCAACGGCAATGATCCGGGATTCCAGAGGAATCTGATCTCCAGGCAAACCGTAGTATCCCTTGCCGTCCATGCGTTCATGGTGATATTCGATCCATGGAAGAATCGTCTCGAAGGACTGCAGTTCATGCAGGATCTCCACACCCTTGCGCGGATGCTGGCGCATGAGCTCCCATTCTGCATCATTCAGTTTCCCGGGTTTGTTCAGAACGGATTCCGGAATGCCCATCTTCCCGATGTCATGCAGCAAGGCTGCATAATCAAGGTCCGTTTCATTGATTTTCCTTTTCATGTCATCCGGCAGATGCCGCCAGATGCACATGCTGACATTCTGTACGAACAGACTGTGGCCGTTGAGGTTGGGATCTCTTTCCTCTATGACCTTGACCAGGGTCTTGACGATATCGATGCTGCGATGTTTGACCGTGGAGGTCAGCTGTGTGATCAGATGGATCATGATCGTGCAGAAAACAGCACCGAAGAAGAAAATGGCACCGATGATCAGCGTCGCCCTGCCGCTGAACGTGACAAGGACATAGCCGGCAAGAAAGAACAGCAGCAGGATCAGTGCGGCATAGGAAAGCCTTGCATCCCTGATGCTTCCGGAAGAAAGAACGTCTCTTGAAGAACGGCGCAGGAAAGAAGCATACACATTGACATTCATCACCTGAAGCACAATGCCGCCTGTTAACAGAAGATACGTCAGAGCCATATGCATATCCTTCTTTTATACCGCCTATTATAGGCACATGAATACATTTCAGAGTACAGGAAAATGCACATTGACACTACCACCACTAAAGTGTTGGGATTCTGACCTGTCATCCGGGCTCACTGCTCATAGCTTCTGAGAGATATAT
>OMUX01000167.1 GCA_900314345.1 uncultured Erysipelotrichaceae bacterium
CATTTCCCTTCGCTCACCAGAGGTGCCGCAGCCTTTCTGACCGCATCCTCCCAGTTTTCAGCGTGAACGCTGAGCTGAATCAGCTTCTCATCCAGCATGTCTTGCAGCATAGACTATCTCCCTTCGACAGCCTCATTATTGTTTGCGGACCGGACCGTCGCAATCTGATTTAGGAACAACATTTGTAAGCGGTTGTAACAAAAAATAAACTCTGATCACACCTTGTTCCCGCAATTCCCGTCGTTGTCGCTTTTTCCGTGCACCGCAAAAAAGCGGACCGCACAGGCCCGCTCGTATCAGGTATTTCCGCTTCTCTTATTTTCTCGCTATATGCAATAACCGCATGGAGTTCAGCACACACAGCATTGCCACACCGGTATCCGCAAAGATTGCCATCCACATGTTGGCAATACCGAATGCACCGAGGATCAATGTCAGGATCTTGATTGTGATGGCACCGTAGATATTCTCATTGGCCACCATCAGGATTCTTCTTGATGCGTTGATCGCAAGGGAGATCTTCGATGGCTGATCATCCATCAGCACCACATCTGCCGCTTCAATGGCCGCATCACTGCCAAGGGCACCCATGGCAAAGCTTGCATCGGCACAGGCAAGCACCGGGGCATCGTTGACACCATCACCCACAAATGCAGTCAATCCCTGCTTCTTCAGTTCATTGAGTGCATTGACCTTGTCTTCCGGCATGCATTCACCATACACACCATCCATATGCAGTGTCTTTCCGACTTTCTCACACACAGCCTTGCTGTCGCCGGAGACAAGGTATACCTTCCTGCCGTCTTCATGGATCTGCTTCACAGCATCCACAGCATCTTCCTTGAGCTGATCCTCCAGCACAAGATATCCCTCATACACTTCATTCCTTGCCACATGCACGATGGTGCCTGCTTCGCTCACAGCTTCACAGGCTATGCCATGGTCCTCCATGAGCTTCTGATTGCCCGCAAGGATCACATCATTTCCATGCTTTACCTGAAGACCCCTTCCGGCAATTTCCTTTGCATCGGACACTTCATCATCTGTGATCTCACTGCCGTACGCTTTTCTGATCCCTTCCGCAATCGGATGATTGCTGTAGTGTTCTGCATATGCCGCATCCCTGATCAGTTCCTCTTCCGAAACAGACACAGGATGAACACTGCTGACTCCAAAGGTACCGCTGGTCAAGGTTCCGGTCTTGTCCATGACAACGTTTGTCAGCTTTGCCAGTGTTTCGATCACATTGGCACCCTTGACAAGCACACCTCTGGAAGAAAGACCGCCGATACCCGCAAAGAAGGACAGCGGGATGGAAATAACCAAAGCACACGGGCAGGAGATGACAAGGAATGTACATGCACGATAGATGCCTTCATTGACATTCTTTGTCACAATGCCCACGATAATTGCCACGGCAATGGCAGAGAATACCACAGCCGGGGTGTAGTATCGTGAGAACTTCGTAATGAACTTCTCGGTCTGTGCCTTGCTCGATTCATTGTTCTCCACAAGCTCCAGGATCTTTGATACCGTGCTTTCCCCGAACTCCTTCGTTACCCTGATGAGAAGCACACCGGATTCATTCACACAGCCGCTCATCACTTCATCATTGACATCCACATCCCTGGGCTTTGATTCACCGGTCAGGGATGCTGTATTCAAGGAAGAAGAGCCTTCGATAATCACACCGTCCAGCGGAATCTTCTCACCCGGCTTCACACGGATGACATCACCGATTTCCACCTCTTCCGGGTCTACCTGAACAAAGTCATTTTCTCTTTTCACCAAGGCATAGTCCGGACGGATATCCATGAGATTCCCGATGGACTTCCGGCTTCTTCTGACTGCCATATCCTGGAAGTATTCACCGATCTGGTAGAACAGCATGACACCGGCAGCTTCCCGGTAATCCCTGAGATACAATGCCGCAATCGTCGCCACAGCCATCAGGAAGTGTTCATCAAACACCTGTCCCTTGCCGATATTGCGCACAGCCTTGAGAAGCACATCATAGCCAAGCACAAGATAGCTGATGACGGATACAACCGCCTGTACATTTCCTTTCAGGAACAAGGCAGCAACAAACAGCACGGCACCGATGATGAGCTTTGGCAGTTCATTGTCCTCTTCCTCTTCCTGTGCTTCCTTTTCCGGATGCTTCAGATCAGAACGCACAATGGAAACACCGGCTCCCTGGTCTTCAATGATGATCTTCTTCATCTCTGCTTCAATCCGGGAAGCTTCAGATACCGGACAGGTATACTTCAGCTTTGAGACAATGCCGAAGTCCAGCGTGCAGCCTTCCACACCTTCAATCTTTGAAATCTCTTCCCTTAATTCCTCCGCACAGTTGGAGCAGTCAATGCTTTCCACATTGTATTCATAGGTCTTCTTCCTGAGACCTTTTCTGGTGATCTTCACACCATCGCCCTGATCCTCACGGATGGCAGCCATCATCTTTTCTTCGGCCTTCTTTGCAAAGGCAGGTTCCACATCATACTTCAGAAGGGACTTCACACCGAAGTCAATCGAGGCATCATGCACACCTTCAATTTCTGAAATCTCCTCTTCCAGTTCCTTTGCACATGCCGCACAGTCAATGCTTTCAATGACATATTCACAATGCTTTAAAGCAGGAACCTCTGTAATCACGGCATCCTTCTCATCCTCCAGGATGATCCTCTCAGCTTCCTGTTCAATGCGTTCCTTGTCTTCCTTTTCCGCAGAAAAGGTCAGAACACTAGTCATGCCGAATTCAATATGTGCCTCACTGACACCTTTGATCCTGGCGATTTCCTCTTCCAGTTCCTTTGAACAGTTCGCACAGTCTATGCCCTGAACCTTGTATTGATATGTTGTCATAGAATT
>OMUX01000157.1 GCA_900314345.1 uncultured Erysipelotrichaceae bacterium
GAGGAGGATACCGTAAATGAAACGAGTAACGATTTATGATGTTGCCAAGGAGGCAGGCGTTTCCCTGGCTACTGTGTCACGTGTCATCAACGGCTCCAATGTTGTCAAGGAACCGACAAGGGAACGCGTTGAGGCGGCCATTGAAAAACTCGGCTACAAGCCCAATGCCATTGCCCAGGGTCTTGCCCTGCAGAAGACAACCACGATCGGCCTGGTGGTGCCGGAAGCCAGCTTCACGTATACAGGACAGATCATCAACGGTCTGATCGATGTTGCCAAGATCTACAACTACAACATCATGCTGCATACCGTAACGGCAGGCATTACGGATATCAAGGATATCATCGAGGATATCATCAAGAGCCGTGTGGATGGTGTTGTCATCTACAATGACAAGCTTTCAGAAGGCGAAAGAGCAGAGCTGAGCAGCTACAACATCCCGATTGTCATCATCGGCAACAAGGTCCAGGCAGACAATGTCTGCTGTGTCTATGTCGACATTGAAAAGGCAGTCTATGAACTGACGATGAAGTATCTGGAGGAAGGCAAGGAGAACATTGCGATCATTGAAGACCGCAAGAACGGTTCTGCCACGGAACTCATGGTCAAGGGTGCGGAAGAGGCATTTGCAAAGAAGGGCAAGAAGTTCGACGGCTTCCTGCGCATTCCGCCCGAGGCAAGGACAAGCTATGCCTACCTGTCTTCCTGGCTGAAGGATCACAGGTATGACCTGATGATCGGCAACCGTGATTCCCAGGCCATGGCGATCCTGAATGCCGCAAGGGAGAACAACATCAAGGTTCCGGAAGAGATGGAGATCGTCTGTGTCATTGACACGAAGTACAATGCAATGGTCAGACCGCAGATTTCCAGTTTCTCCATTCCGAGCTATGATCTTGGAGCTGTCAGTATGCGTGTCATGACGAAGATGCTGCAGAACCAGGAAGACTTCGACAAGGTCATTGAGCTGAGCTATCTGTTCACTCCAAGACAGACAACCATCGATTGACATTGTAAAAACCCGATGGTACAGTAGCCATCGTAATCAGGAAAAGCAATGACCGGAACAAGTAGCCTGTTATTCCAGGCTTAGAGAATTCCCGTATGGTGGAAGGGAATGCTGGAAGACATGTGTGAATACATCCGTGAGCATCCTGTCTCAAAAGGCAGGACGTGATCCCGGCGTTAACGGATTGAGAGCCTGCAGTGATGCAGGAAGGCAAGGTGGTACCGCGCTATATGGCGTCCTTCAATATGAGGGATGCCTTTTTTGATTCAGGAAAAAGGAGAAAGAGGATTTATGGATTTCATTGAAGAACTGAAATGGAGAGGACTTGTCAAGGATGTCACGGACTATGAAGGTCTTGTGGAAGCACTGAAGACCCCGCAGACCATCTACTGTGGCTTTGATCCGACCGCTGACAGTCTGCATGTCGGACACCTGCAGCAGATCATCCTGCTGCGCCGCTATCAGAATGCAGGACACAGACCGATTGCCCTGTGCGGCGGCTTCACCGGCATGATCGGCGACCCGCGTCCGACAACGGAGCGCAAGCTTCTCAGCCATGAAGAAGTGCTGCACAATGCGGAATGCATCAAGGAGCAGCTGGCAAAGTTCCTGAAGTTTGACGGGGACAACGCAGCCATCATGGAGAACAACAACAACTGGCTGGGACAGATGTCATTGCTGGACTTCTTGAGAGACTATGGCAAGCTGTTCAACATCGCCTACATGCTGCAGAAGGATACCATCAAGAAGAGACTGGATACCGGACTCTCCTACACGGAATTCAGCTACACGATCCTGCAGGCCATGGACTTCCTGAACCTGTACGAAAAGTACGGCTGCAGACTCCAGATCGGCGGCAGCGACCAGTGGGGCAACCTTACCTCCGGCATGGAACTCATCCGCAAGGTCAAGGGTGAGGATGCAGAAGTCTGGGGCATCACAAGTCCGCTGATCACAAAGAGCGACGGCAGTAAGTTCGGAAAGTCTGAAGGAAAGAACATCTGGCTGGATCCCAAGCGTACCAGTGCCTATGAGTTCTATCAGTTCTGGCTCAACACACCGGATGCCGATGTCATCGACTACCTCAAGCGTCTGTCACTGCGTACACCGGAAGAGATCATGGCTCTGGAAAACAGCCAGAAGGAAGCTCCGGAAAAGCGGGAAGCACAGAAGGCTCTGGCAGAAGAGCTGACGACAATGGTGCATGGACCGGAAGGTCTGGCAAAGGCACAGCGCATCACCGAGACATTCTTCCATGGAAACATCATGGACCTGACACCCCAGGAGATGAAGGAAGGCCTGGCGGATGCTGCAAAGACAGAGATTGAAGACGGTACAGGCCTCATCGATGCACTGATTGCGGCAGGTGCAGCCAAGAGCAAGTCCGATGCCAGAAAGCTCATTCAGCAGGGCAGCGTTGCCCTGAATGGTGAGAAGGCAAGTGATCTCAACGCCGTACTGAACAAGGCGGATGCCGTGAACAATGAGTTCTTCATCCTGAAGAAGGGCAAGAAGAACTGGTATGTTCTGAATCTGAAGTGAAAAAGTGATGGGACAGCAGTTTGCAGGCTGCTGTCTTTTCGTCTCTGTTTGTATGGTATAATTCCTGCGAGGTCTGACATGAAGAAACTGTTTTCCTTATTGCTTGCTGTGTCCTTGCTGTCCGGTTGTGTGAAGAAGGATGCCACGGACGCCAAGGCAGCAGCCTATGAAAGCTATTATGAGACCATCGTGGATGCCACTTCATTCACGGAGGCTTCTGACTACTATACACTCAGCGGTGAAATGACCAGGATGGATGATGGCACCTACCGCTATTATCTTGTGATTGATGATGTGCAGATTGCCATGTATGACATTGTCTTCATGGCTGTGGAGGATGATCTTCCTTTTTCTGAAGCAAAAAAGATGATGCCGAACATCGGCATCTATGACGACAAGGAATATGCGATGATCCCTTATCAGGCCAGGCAGGATGCAGGCTATGTGAAGGGTCTTGTCATTTCCGGAAACTACGACACCTCCAGTGTACCGCTGCGAGTGCTTGTGGAATGGCAGGGCAAAAACGGCGAAACAACCTACCGGGAATTCTGGAAGCTGACATTGACAGAAGACGGCTTTGATTCCAGGGCGGAAGAGCCTGCTGAAGAGGAAACAGAAGGTGAAGAAGGGACGGAAAGCAATTCATGAGTGAATCTTCCAATCAGAAAGTCAAACGTTCCTTCATTGCCGGCTCCTTGACAAGCTCTGCCGGCATTTTCGTTTCCAAGGCCATCGGCCTGTTCTACATCACACCGTTCACTGCTTTGGCAAGCCAGGAGAACAAGGTTTACTACACCAGTGCCTATAACTACTACAATGTCCTGCTGCAGATCTGCTCGGCAGGTCTTCCCTTTGCCATAGCGGCCATCGTTGCCAAGTACGCGGAGAAGGATGACTACAAGACCGTATTGCTTGTAAGAAAGCTTTCCACCGGAATGCTCGGAGTGTTCGGCTTCCTCATGATGATGCTGTTTGCCGTATTCTCAGGACCTCTGGCAGCGGATTCCCTTGGGGCAGGTGCCAGTGCACAGTCCCTGGAATACATGCAGACAAGCTTCCGCATCCTTTCCCTGGCACTGTTTCTGGTGCCGCTTCTGTACAGCTACCGTGGCTTCTATCAAGGACTTAAGGATTTAAAGACCTACGCAGACTCCCAGGTCATTGAACAGTTCACCCGTGTGTTCTCGCTTCTGGGCCTTGGCTGGATCTGCGTGCATGTTCTGCACCTGGACCGGATCTGGGCAGTGTACATGGGCGTTGCGGCAACCTCCATCGCCGCAATCGTCGCACTTCTTTACTACATCCGCTATGACCGCAGACAGATCGGTGCGATCCGCCGCAAAGCAAGGGAGCAGGAAGCGGAACCAATGGACCATAAGCTTCTGATGAAGGAGCTGCTTGCCTTCGGCCTTCCGTACCTGATCTCCAGCATCTTCGGAAACTCTCAGTCACTCATCAACACACGCTTCATGATCCCGACCCTGACCGGCTTCGGCATGAGCCAGAAGGATGCCCAGCTGCTGTATTCCATCGTACAGCTGGACTGTGACAAGCTGACCAGCATCCCGCAGGTGCTTTCCATCGGCTTTTCCGCCGGTATTGTTCCCTACATGACGGTTTCCTTTGAAAACAAGGACTGGAAGGGTCTGCAGAAGAACATCCAGGCATGCCTGGATACCGTCTGCTATATTGCACTTCCGGTCTGTTTCACGATGTTTGCCTTGGCGGAACCCATCTACTACATCATGTACGGCAGCACGAACATGGAATATGCAAGGGTATCACTGGAATGGTCGGCATTGCTTGCATTGTGCACGACCCTGACACCGATCTGCTCCACGATGATGATGACGCTGCATCTGCGCAAGGAGAGCATCTTCTATCTCTTTGTAGGATTTGTCGTCAAGTGTGCAGCATTCTATCCGTTGATCAAATACACAGGTTATACCGGTGCCATCACCAGCTCCATCCTGTGCAGCCTGTGCATCATCTATCTCTCCCTGGCCAAGATCTCAAACAAGTATCATGTCAGATACAAGCGCAGCATCGTGCGCTTCTTCAAGATGATCATCGCATGTCTGTGCATGAACGGCGGCTATGCGGCACTGAAGTTTGCCGGTCTTGCCATTCCTGAAACAAGCCGCATCCTGGCATTGCTGTGGCTTATGGTCTATGGCATTGTGGGCATGTCGATCTACTTCTTTGCGGCAGAGCGCATGAAGCTCACCAAGGCGGTCTTCCATGCAAGTCTGAAGACACTCATCAGAAGATACCTGCGGAGAAAAGAGAAATGATGCGCCTGGACAAGATCCTGGCAGACATGGGCGTTGGTACCCGAAGCCAGGTGAAGAAGCTGATCCGGGACGGTGCTGTCAGGGTGAACGGTGAAATTGTCAGTGACCCGCGGATCAATTTCAATCCGGAAGCTTCCGATATCCTGATCCATGAGGAACCTCTGGTTTACCAGAAGTTCTTCTATTACATGCTCAACAAGCCCTCAGGTACACTCTGTGTGGCAAACAGCCCGCATACGGTCATGAATCTGATTCAT
>OMUX01000054.1 GCA_900314345.1 uncultured Erysipelotrichaceae bacterium
TCTGAGCAACATCGGTCCGGATAGCAACATGGTCTCCATTGCCTCCCAGAGAATCAGCGAGGACTATATCCAGAATCTGGACTGGAAGGTGGAAACACAGAAGAATGTACGCAATGCCTACCGCATTGTTCAGAAGGGGTCGGAGATTCCTTCTCTTGCCGTGGACATCATGAAGGAATATCTCAACGGAACCAGCGAGATGAATATCTCCCTGCATTCCGCAAAGAGCCTGACCAATGTCATCAACTCTGCCGTCAGGAACATTGTCATCGGTCTCTGTGTTGCGGCACTGCTTGTCTCTTCGAGCATCATCTGCACTACGGACATGACCCCGAAGGCCTTCGGGATTCCATTGCTTGGCTTTCTGGGGTATGCCATAGCCTTTACGGTCAGTGTGCTGCTTTTGATCCGGTATGTCTGGCGCAAGCTCAGGAACCCCAAGCCAAGAAAAGAACAATAGGAAAATCGTGGAAGACTGTTTCTCCCACGATTTTCATTCCGGTATTCAGTTCTGCGGATAATGTACTTCCGGATGTTCCTCAGGTGTTTCCTGGGGTTCATCCTTCTTTTCTTCTGCAGGCTGTGCTGCAGGAAGGGCAATGACAGTACCGGAATCAACAGCTTTGGGGACAGGCTCCGGAGCCTTGATTTCCTTGTTCTCCAGAAGCTCCATGAATTCTTCACCGGTGATTGTCTCCTTCTGGTAGAGATATTTTGCAATGCGGTCAAGATCATCACGGTGTTCTGTGAGAAGCTGCTTTGCCTTTTCATGTGCCTCAGAGACAAGCTTCACGACCATGTCATCGATCTTTGCGGAGGTTGCCTCCGAGCATGCAAGGGACGTATCACCGCCCAGATACTGGTTGGTGACGGTCTCCATGGCAACCATATCGAAGTCGCCCATGCCGTATCTTGTGATCATGGCACGTGCTACCTTGGTGGCCTGTTCGATATCATTGCTTGCGCCGGTGCTGACTTCATTGAAGACAACCTCTTCGGCAGCACGTCCGCCGGTCAGAGTGGCAATGCGGTTTTCCAGTTCCTTCTTGGTATAGAGGTAGTGGTTTCCCTCCTCTACCTGCATCGTATAGCCAAGGGCACCGGAAGTACGCGGAATGATGGTGATCTTCTGTACAGGCGCACTGTGCGTCTGCAGTGCGGCAACCAGTGCATGTCCTACTTCATGGTAGGCAACCGTGAGCTTTTCCTTGTCGGTGAGAATGGCATTCTTTCTCTGGTAGCCGGCAATGACGACTTCAATGGATTCCTCCATGTCGGACTGTGTCACAGTCTTGCGGCCTTCGCGGACTGCCTTGAGGGCTGCTTCATTGACAATATTGGCAAGCTCGGCACCGGATGCACCGGATGCCATCCTTGCGATCATCGTATAGTCGATATCCGGATCGGTCTTGACCTTCTTTGCATGAACCTTGAGGATTGCCTCACGGCCGGCAAGATCCGGAAGTTCCACCGGAATACGGCGGTCGAATCTGCCTGGTCTCAGAAGTGCCGGGTCAAGGGATTCCGGACGGTTGGTTGCGGCAAGGATGATGACGCCGCTGTTGCTTTCAAAACCATCCATTTCCGTTAACAGCTGATTCAATGTCTGTTCGCGTTCATCATTGCCGCCGATGTTGCCGGAGACACGCTTGCCGCCGATGGCATCGATTTCATCAATGAATACGATGCACTGTGCCTTTTCCTTAGCCTGCTTGAAGAGATCTCTGACCTTGGAAGCACCCATGCCGACGAACATTTCAACAAACTCGGAACCGCTCATGGAGAAGAACGGAACATTGGATTCACCGGCGACTGCCTTGGCCAGCATGGTCTTGCCGGTTCCCGGAGGACCTACCAGCAGGATGCCCTTGGGCATGCTTGCACCGATCTCACTGTAGGCCTTTGGATCATGCAGGTACTTGACGATTTCCTGCAGGGATTCCTTGGCTTCATCTTCACCGGCAACATCTGAGAACTTGATGCCGGTTGTTGACTTGATGTAGACTCTGGCATTTGATTTGCCCATGTTGAACATCAGGGAATTTCCTCCCTGGTCCTTCATGAGTCTTCGCATCAGCATCTGCCAGATGAAATAGAATGCAACAAGCGGCAGCACCCAGCCCAGGAAGAATTCAGCGATCGGGCTTGCCTCCTCCTGGATGGTGGAGGAGAACTTCGTTCCGGAATCATGGAGACGTTCCGTCAGTCCGGGATCATCCATCAGACCGGTCTTGTAGATCTGTTCATCATTGCCCTTTTCCGTAAAGAGGATCTGGTTGCTTTCCACCTGTACTTCTTCAATCTTTCCCTCTTCCGTCAGAGTCATGAATGTACCGTAGTCGACTTCCGTTACCTGTGCCTGCTGGATTGCCGGTCTTGCGAACAGGTTCAGCAATGCCAGGATCAGGATGACGATGGCGTAGTAGTACATCATCGGTTTCTTTGGTTTATTCACTTCATCCATGGATTTACCTTCTTTCCATTGTTTTCAGTTTCGTATCGAGATGATACGAATAAGATATTAGCACACTGCTCCAGAGAGTGCTAACCGTTGGAAACATTTCACACGGAAATAACATAAATATCCTGTGATGATCTGAAAATGATGAACATTTCTCTTTCATTGTACAAAAAAGGAACAGCTTTTCAGCCGTTCCCTTTGTGGTCGGAATATCGGGATTTGAACCCGAGACCTCTTCGTCCCTAACGAAGCGCGCTACCAAGCTGCGCCATATTCCGATACAGATACAACTGGCGCCCTCAGTAGGAATCGAACCTACAACTAGCCCTTAGGAGGGGCTTGTAATATCCTTTTTACTATGAGGGCATGCCTCATTATTATACACACTTTCACGACTTGTGCCACTAAGAAAAAATGCGGCGGTTTTCACTGATCTTTCACAAATCGGGCATGAGTGTTTCACAATCCATGGGTATTATGACAATGTCAATTGAAGATTGACATTTCTTTCCCCCTATTGAATCATTAATCTTTAGAGATGGAACCTGATTTGCGGCAGGTTCCTTTTCTATTATATGAAGTGACATATGCAGTTTTTTGTATACGGCATCAGGAAAGATAATTGCATACAATGTTTCAAGAGCGGAGGTTGTATAGCATGGGACTGTTCCAGGCGCTCCTGATCATCATCGGACTGTCGCTCGACAGCTTTGTCCTGATGATGAACAAAGGAGCTGTTGTCAGAAACCTGACGATACGAAAATCACTGATCTATACGCTGATTTTTTCCATAACGGATGTCGTGGCTGTGTGCATTGGCTATGGTATTTCCTATTTTCTGAAGGGAATCATGTCTGATTCCTTTGAGGTATCAATCGCCTGTCTGATTATTCTTTCCATGGGTATTTTCCTGATTACCAGCGCTTATAAGAAGACGAATATCGTGGAACGGCTGGACAAGGATTTCAATGAGAAAAACTGTTTCCGTCTGGCGCTTGGCACAAGCATTGACACACTGTTTCTGAGTGTAGGATTTTCCTTCCTTGGCATCAGCCTTGCGAGGGGCGTTTATCTGACATTTATTGTGACATTCATTTCCGTGCTTGCTGCTCTGCGTGTAGGCTATACGGAAGGCTCTGTCTATACAAGGGCTGTTGGTATGAGCGGCGGTGCACTGATGATCATTCTTTCCCTCTATCTGTATGTAGTTAAGGTTATGCTAAAATAACCGTCGAGGTGCAGATGGAAAACCACAAGGGAATGATGAAGGCATTCCTGTATGAGAACCTGCGGGATCTGATGGTGCGGAATGTATTCGAGAAGATCACCATCAAGCAGATCTGCGATCAGACAGGAGTGATCCGTGCAACGTTCTATAACTATTTTGAGGACAAGTATGACTGTCTGAATGCCATTGTCTATCATGACCTGGCTGAGGATATCATAAAGAATATCAGTACGATCACCATGCAGCAGGCAGTGGAGAATTCACTCCGGGCAATTGATTCCAACCGTGAGTTCTACCGCCGTGCATACAATGTCACGGGCCAGAACAGCTTTGAGGAAATGGTGCATCGCAATGTGACACTGGTCGTAAAGACTTATCTGGAAAAGTACCGTACACCGGGCTTCCTGCCGAAGTTCAGCAATGACATGATTGCCGGCTATTACGGTCAGTGTGTTGCCTATCAGTACAAAGTATATGTATTCCAGAAGGATATTCCTTCTGATCCGAAGGAGTATGCGTCCATGATCATTGAGCTGATGAACCATACACCGACTGATTTCTTCAGCAAATGAAAAATTCCTGCCGGAATATGACAGGAATTTTCTTTTGGCTCAGCTGAAGTAGACGTATGGTTCTTCAGGTTCGTGGTAATGACGGATGGCATCTGCATACATGACAACGGTCTTGCCGCCGTTCTCCAGATCCACGGTTCTCATTTTTCCTTTGACTTCCACCCAGTCGCCCAGGTTCATTTCCTGGATGCGTACGCCGGTTACTGTTACACCGCAGAGGCTGGTATCTGCCTCACAGCAGACCATGGCCCGTCTTCCAAGGACGAAGCTCTGCTTGTGATCGGGGATGTTCTGTGCATACTGTCCGCGCAGGATCATTTCCTTGTTATCGTACTTTGAGGGATCTTCAGAACAATCCATGTACCAGAGACCATAGTCATCATCCTTGATGTCCACGACATCCGCGTTGATATCAAAGGGGAGGGTGCCGCTCTTGAGTTCCACAGGCTCTCCGAAGGCACCTTCATAGAAGATCTGGGCACGCTTGTTCATGGCCTTGATGTTTCCGCGGAGCAGCGTTCCGGAAGTGTCCGGTGTACAGCGATTGCAGATAACGACATCGCTGTATTTCAGCTGCTCATAGATCATCTGGCGCATGTTCTGCACATAGTTGGCAAAGGTAGAGGCATCCACCGTGGAAAGGATCTCCACCAGCGGCCAGAAGTCCGGCATGTTCTGCAGGAGATTCTCGCCGATCGGAGTGCTTCCGTTCCATTCAATGAATACCTGGCTTGGGTGATAGATGGTATCCAGCTCCCGGCACTTTGTTTCAGTCAGGACTTCCGGATCATCGTACTTTTCCAGGAAGGCATTGTGCTCTTCCAGGAACTTGTCATCGTATTCCTCTTCGCCTTCCTCAAACGTCAGGATCAGGGTTCTCTGCACACCCTCCATGAACTGCGGATCATTGAGGGTGTCCTTGATCAGTGTGGTCTTGCCGGAATCCAGGAAGCCGGTGAAAAGATAGACCGGTGTCGGCATATCAGTGCACCCGGAACAGCTGCTTCATCAGCTCGATATCGACATGCTCGCCGATGACAGTGATCAGGCCGGTATAAGCTGCGCTGCCCTTTCTTACATCTGCGTCGCCCGGTACATAGTCGAAGAACAGCCAGCCGCCTTCTTCTGCCGGTACGATGCCCTTGGCACGGACGATGTTCTCCGGGAGCTTTGCAAGTGCTTCACGGATTTCCGCTTCCGTGTACTTGTTGATGGTTTCAATGCCGATGGAATCAAAGACATCATCGGCATCCGGACCGTCTTCATGGTGGTGATGGTGATGATGGTGCTCTTCTTCCTCTTCATCTCCGCCAAGATGGATGCGGTTTCCTTCAGAGAGGCCTTCGTTTGCCTTCTCTTCTGCATCGCCATGGTCATGATGATGGTGATGTTCATGTTCCTCATGATCGTGATCATGTTCTTCATGTTCGTGGTCATGATCATCATCGTCATCATCGTCATCTTCATAGACTTCGATGCCTTCCGGGAAGCCGTTGGAGCTGCCGGTCATGGCTTCGAAGATTGCCTTGCCGTCCAGTTCATCCCATGGTGTGGTGATGACCCTTGCGTCAGGATTGAGCTCATGGATGATATCCAGGTCTTCCTGAACCTTTGCTTCATCGCACATCTGTGTCCTTGAGAGAATCACACAGGATGCTGTTGCGATCTGATCATCGAAGAAGTCCTTGAAGTTCTTGTGGTATGTCCTGCAGCGCTTTGCATCTACAACCGTGCTGTAGCTGTCCAGCTCAAGTCCTTCCACGGACTTGACAATGGAGAGGATGTCGGAAAGCTTGCCGACACCGGAGGGTTCGATGATGATACGGTCCGGATGATATTCATTGTTCACCTTTTCCAGTGCCTTGTGGAAGTCGCCGCGCAGTGTGCAGCAGATGCAGCCGCCGTTGACTTCATTGATGATGATGCCTGCTTCCTTTAAGAAGCCGCCGTCAATGCCGATCTCGCCGAACTCATTCTCGACCAGAACGACTTTCTTTCCTTCGAATACATCCTTGATCAGCTTCTGGATCAGGGTTGTCTTTCCTGCACCCAGGAAGCCGGAGATTACATTTACCTTTGTCATAATCCTTGATATTTACCTTCTTTCTTCACGCATTCTGTATTATAGCAACGCCGTCAAGAAATACACGCCGGATGCCTGCATTGCATGACAGAAGGGAATAACTGTTGTGCTATCATGGCATCATAAGGAAGGAACAAACCATGGAAAACTTTGAACATTGCATTCCCACGGAAGTATATTTCGGCAAGGGCCAGATCTCGCATCTTGCAGAGATCCTGAACCGCTATGGCAAGCGGGTGCTTTTAACCTATGGCGGCGGCTCGATCAAGCGCATGGGTCTCTATGATGAAATCATGAAGATCCTCAATGACAATGGTTTTGCTGTAACGGAGCTTGCCGGCATTGAACCGAACCCCAGGATTGAAACGGTTGAAAAAGGTGCGAAGCTCTGCCGCGATAACAATATTGATGTCATTCTTGCGGCAGGCGGAGGCTCCACAATCGACTGTTCCAAGGCCATTGCGGTCGGCGCATTCTATGAAGGTGATATGTGGGAGATGGTTGAAACGGCAAAGCCGGGAAGGAAGGCACTGCCGCTCGTCGATATCCTGACCCTCAGTGCAACAGGTTCGGAGTTTGACGGCGGCGCAGTCATCTCCAACATGAAACTGCACAAGAAGCTGGGCGGTTCCTATACCTTCCCTGCTGTATCCATCACGGATCCAACGTATACCTTCAGCGTTCCGCCGTTTCAGACAGCAGCCGGTTCTGCAGATATCATGAGCCATATCATGGAGGGGTATTTCGCAAGAACCATGGATTCCGATCTTTCCGAGGCCATAGCGGAAGGGGTGCTGAAGTCTGTCATCCGCAATCTTCCGGTTGTTCTGAAGGAACCGGACAACTACGATGCAAGGGCAAACCTGATGTGGGATTCCTCCATTGCATGTTCCGGCATCCCGGAGTATGGCAAGGAGTCAACAGGCTGGCCATGCCATGCCCTGGAACACGAGCTTTCCGCATACTATGACATCACCCATGGTGCAGGCCTTGCCATCCTGACACCAAGATGGATGACCTTCATCCTGAAGAAGGATCCTTCCGTCACACCCAGATTTGCAAAGTTTGCAAGGAATGTCTGGGGTCTTGAAGGAGAGGATGAAGCAGAGCTTGCTCAGAAGGGCATCCAGGCATTGTATGACTTCTTTGTCTCCGTGAAGCTTCCGATGACATTGTCTGAACTGAATATCACGGATGAATATTTCCCGGAAATGGCAGAGAGTGCCAACCGGAACAACCGTCTTGCCAATTCGTATGTTCCTCTGACAAAGGAAGATGCCATTGAGATTTACAGAATGTGCTTATGAATGAATCCCGCACAAGATGCGGGATTTTATGAAGGCAGAATGAAAGGCCGTCGTATGACGGCCTGTATCTTCTGGTGCACCAGACAAGAGTTGAACTTGCACGGGTCTCCCCATACGCCCCTCAAGCGTACGTGTCTGCCATTCCACCACT
>OMUX01000069.1 GCA_900314345.1 uncultured Erysipelotrichaceae bacterium
CCGGAAACCAAAGCTCAGTGAGCGGTGGAAGATCATTGATGGTATTCATTGCCAGAGAGATCTCTACAGTGCATGGCTTCTGAAGAATGCTGAACCGCGTCTCACACATCCTGATCAGGAACAGTGCATGAATACCTTCAGTACCTTTGTTAACCAGCAGAACACATTGATCACATCTATGAAGCAGAATCACATTTCATCCATTTCCACCTTTGGCTTCTGAGTCAAAGCAAATCATAAACTAAAGGGACACGACACATCCCGCTGTAACGCAAAACCCTGCAACTCGGAAGAAGAAACTCTTCTGAACCGCAGGGAAAGCGAATCTGGTTAAAGCATCCGGATATATCTCTCAGAAGCTATGAGCAGTGAGCCCGGATGACAGGTCAGAATCCCACTACTTCAGTGGTGGGAGTGTCAAAAGGGGGAAAACGGCATACAGTATCTGGATTATAAGGTGCTGGCACAGATGCTGCTGCAATCTGAGAAGCTCTGACATTTCATAAATGAGACTGCGGGCATCTGCAGTCTTTCTTCTTGTCCGTTTTCATGCCCAAGATGAAAAATCTGAGCATTTTCTGAATGTAAAGATATAATAAAATCCATGTCAAAAAAGAATCAGAAGATCCGTGATAAGAAAAGAAGGATGCAGAATGCTTCTGCACCTGTGATAGAGAAACGACCGGAACAGAAAGCACCGGAGAAGAAACCGGAAGTAAAGAAAACCGTTGGAAAACAGACCGAAGAAAAGACAAGGAAAACAGCTGCCATTGGATGTCTGTACGGCATGGCAGGGCTGTTCTTCATGGAGCTTGTCTTCAAGGCTTCTACAGCAAGAGGCCCCTGGGGCATGCCTGTGGTGTATGCCTTATGTTTCAGTGTGCTCCTTGCCGGACTTATTCATTTCCTGACCGGGTTGATCAGGAATATGAAAGCCAGACATACCGTGCGCATGACATGCCTTGTCATTGCCACGGTATGGTTCATCATCAATTATTTCATTTACCGCACGTTCAAGGTCTTCTACGATGTGAAGACCATCTTTGCCGGAGGCGGGGATGCCATGACCGGCTTCACGGACCAGATCGTGAAGATGGTTCTGTCTCCTTCCGGTCTCCTGCATATCCTGCTGTTTGCACTGCCTCCGATCTTCTGCTCTGTCCTGAACAGGCGGTATTCCCTTGATGAAAGACCGGAAGGGGGAATGAAGGCTGTTTTCTGTGCAATGCTTGCATCATCGCTCGCCTTCACATGCATCAGTATTCCTTCTTCCTCTTATAAGGCAGCGGCTGCTGAGGAATACAGCTATCAGACGGCCGTACAGGACTTCGGCCTTGCCACAGGCACCATTCTGGATGTGGTGCATCATGCTGGAGGCTCGGAAAATGTCAGCTTTGAGATCAGCACGGCGGAACCGCAGGAAACAGCACAGCCAGAGGAAACACCACAGGCATCTGCTGCACCAACGCCGATTGTCTATGGATACAACAGCCTGGACATTGACTTTGATGCCCTGGCTGAAACAGCCAGCGGAACAACCAGGCAGCTGGATGAATATGTGGCAAGCCTGACACCGTCAAAGAAGAATGAATGGACGGGAAGGTTTGCCGGCAAGAACCTGATCTTCATTTCCGCTGAAGCATTCAGCGGAGATATCATCGATCCGGATCTGACTCCCACACTGTACCGTCTTGCCACAAAAGGCATTCAGTTCACAGACTACTATCAGCCGGCCAGTGCAGGTACCACAGGCGGGGAATACGAGAATGTCTTCGGTATGTTACCAATGGAAGGCGGAAGCAGCTTCAAGATGACCGCGGATCACAACAACTCCATGACCATGGGCTTCCAGCTGGATGCCCTTGGCTATAACGGCTGGGCATTCCACCCCAATGACGATACGTACTACGACCGCAATATCACTCATAACAAACTGGGGTATTCCAACGGCTTCTATGGCTATGGAAACGGCATGGAGAATGTCATTACAAAGCAATGGCCGCAGTCTGATCTGGAGATGATGCAGGGAACCATAGACCTGTATATCAGTCACCAGCCCTTCAACGTGTACTACATGAGTGTCAGCGGACACAACCCCTACACCTGGGGCAATGCCATGTCAAAGAAGCATGAGGCACAGGTACAGGATCTTCCTTACAACGATGAGGTCAAGGCATACATTGCCGCAAACCTGGAGCTTGAGGATGCATTGACGTATCTGATTGACCGGCTGGAAGAGGCAGGTATCGCCGATGATACGGTCATTGTCATGGGTGCGGATCACTTCCCTTATGGCCTGAGTGATGAAAATGCCCAGCAGGAAGGATCCCTGGACAACCTGTACGGCTATCATGTGACAAACTACCTGGAACGTGATCACAACCGTTTGATCCTGTGGTGCGGGGAGCTGGAAAAGGAAGCACCGGTGGTCATTGATACACCGACCTCCTCCCTGGATATCCTTCCGACACTTTCCAATCTGTTCGGTGTGGACTTTGACAGCAGGTTATTGCCTGGAAGGGATGTCTTCTCTGACAAGGACCCGCTGGTCTTCAATACCGGCTACGACTGGAAAACAGACAAGGGAACCTGGATCTCCTCCACCGGAACATTCACGCCTGCCGAAGGTGTGGCATTCGCTTCTGATGAAGCGATGAATGACTATGTGAAGCGCATCCGCAGTGATGTGAGAAACAGGATCAGCTACTGCACCGGTGCACTGGACACAGACTATCTCAGACATGTCTTCGGAGCTCCGCATGATCCTGTGACACCGGTCATTGAGACGGTGATCCAGCCATTGCCGGAAGAAACAGCAGGCAGTGAAGAAACTGCTGAACCGGAAGAGACAGAAGAAGCCCCTGCAGCTGCAGAGGCTTCTGAAGAATCATGAATTATCACTGAGCATCCCTTGGGTGCTCTTTTCAGACTCAGTTCTGCGTTCCTGTACCAGGATCCTTTGACAGCAGCTTGTTGACGATGATGCCCAGGATCAGTGCGCAGGCGACAGAGGTGATTGTGACCTGGCCGAAGGTCAGGGAGAGTCCGCCGATGCCGGCGATCAGGATGGCAGATACAACGAACAGGTTCTTGTTTTCATCCAGGTTGACCTTCTGCACCATCTTCAGGCCGGAGACAGCGATGAATCCATACAGTGCCATGCATACACCGCCCATGACACAGGCTGGAATGGAGGAGATGAAGGCAACAACCGGAGAGAGGAAGGACAGCAGGATGCATTCCACGGCAGCGGTGATGATCGTTGCGACGGATGCGTTTCTTGTGATGGCGACGCAGCCGATGGATTCACCGTATGTGGTGTTCGGGCAGCCGCCGAAGAAGGCACCGATGATGGAGCCGACACCATCACCCAGCAGGGTGCGGTCAAGACCCGGATCCTTCAGCAGATCTCTTCCGATGATGGAGGAGATGTTCTTGTGGTCTGCGATATGCTCGGCGAAGACAACGAAGGCAACCGGTACATATGCCGCAAAGATCGTTCCGATGTAGCCGCCGTCAATCTCTGCAAATCCCTTGAATGCCGTGGTGAAGGTGAATTCCGGCAGGGAGAAGAAGGTAGAGAATGATACGCCGTTGGCCGTCAGGGCGGTGATCGGTGAGAAGTCGATGATCTTCAGGGAATCAATGCCTGCGGCATTGCCGATGGCTGTGAAGATGGCTGCCAGGATGTAGCCGGAGAGGATGCCGATGATGAAGGGGATCATCTTCGCCCCCTTCTTTCCGTATGTGCTTGCAAGCATCGTTGCGATCAGTGCCACAAGACCGCAGAGAACGGCGATCTTGGTAGGTTCGCCGGTTGCGGAGCTTGTCTGGAGATTGGAGATGGCGGAGCCTGCCAGGGAAAGACCGATGATGGAGACGGTCGGCCCGATGACGACTGCCGGCATGAGCCTGTCAATCCAGTCTGTTCCGGTCTTCCTTACCACCAGTGCGATGATGACATAAACAAGGCCGGCAAACAGCGCTCCGATCAGGAGACCTGCATAGCCGGCCTGCATGGATACTGCACCGGCAAATGCGGTGACCATGGAACCAATGAATGCGAAGGATGAACCGAGGAATACCGGACTCTTCTTCCTGGTGAACAGGACGTAGGTCAATGTTCCCATGCCGGCACCGAACAATGCGGCGGCAGTGGACATGCCGTTTCCGACGATCATCGGTACGGCAATGGTGGCAGCCATGATGGCCAGCACCTGCTGGAAGCCGTAGACGATCAACAGGCTGAGCTTCGGTTTGTCTTCAACATCGTAGATAAGTTTCATTGTGATTTCTCCCTTTCTGTACTTGCATGCCATGCCTTCAGGAAAAAAGGCACAGCATCCCAAGGATGCCGTGCCTGCTTAAAACACCGCGTTCACTCAGCTTCCTTGGAGGCCTCACAGGACCTTCTTAAAGTACTGCAGTTACTCTAGTGCATGGACAACGGATGTGTCAATGCATATTTTTGTCAGTCTGAAATCATAAAGGCAGTACAACTCAGTGGACAGTAGACTGAACCTGATGATTGTTACTTCAGACAGTTCATTTTCTTGTGAACGTCGCCGCGGTTTCCCGCAAGAACGGTAGATATTACAATGATTTTTCCTGCGGCCAGTGTATACACAATACGGTAGGATCGATCAGGGAAATGGCAGAAGACAAGGCCAATGCAAAGGCACGCTGCGAGGAAG
>OMUX01000260.1 GCA_900314345.1 uncultured Erysipelotrichaceae bacterium
AAGATCTGCATGAACAGTCCGTTTTTCAGCATGAACAGGATCCAGCCCATGGCATCGATATAAGGAGGTGTCATGAAGGGAACCATGAAGAGGATGTCAAAGACCTTGTAATGAGCAAACTTCGTTCTGGAAAACAGCCATGCCAGCGGGAATGCGATGACAGTGGAAAGCAGCACGACAAGCAGTGAGAGGAGAAGGGAGTTTCCGATCATCTCCAGGCTGCCGGAGTCATTGATGATCTGTACGGCATGCATGAAATCAAGATACCCGTCAACCATCACTGCTTTCAGGAAGATGCTGACAAGGGGGCAGAGAATAAGAAATGCCAGAACTCCCAGGAGAATTCCGGCATTCAGGCGTTTTGACATTTACTGCGCTGTGGACTGGCAGATCTCGTCGATCTTCGCAGCACTGTCATCTGCGATTTCCATCATCTTCGACCAGTTTGTCTCAATCTGCGGGATATCCTCCAGATTTGTTCTGTCTTCGCACTTCACATCGCTTCTGCCCGGCAGGAGATTTGCCTTGGCAACCAGCTCCTGTGCCTTGTCGCTGTAGAGGAAGTCAATGAACTTCTTTGCATTGTCGGCATCCGGTGCATCCTTCATGATCATTGCCGGACGAGGATTGACGACGGTGCCGGACTTCGGATAGTAGATGGCAAGAGGCTCACCCTTCTTGATATTGGAGTATGCGTTGTAGTCAACACCGGCAACCAGGATTCCGACTTCACCGGTGGTGACTGCTTCCAAAGCTGCCTTGTTGGCACCCGGAACAACCATGCCGTTGGCTGCGAGAGCCTCGAAGGTATCCCAGCCGTTGGCATTGACGTATCCTGCAACGAAGTCCTTGCATGCACCGGACTTCTGCGGATCCGGAATGGCAAGCTGATCCTTGTACTGCGGATCTGCCAGTTCATCCCAGTCAGCATCCAGCTCCGGGAAGATCGTTGTGTTATAGATCACACCGACTGCAGAAGCACTGTAGCCGAAGAGCATCTTGTCATCATCGACCCAGCCTTCTACCGGTGTTCCTGTATTGGCGTCTGAATATGCCTGGATTTCACCGGAATTCTTCATGGTCAGGCCGTCAGACCAGGATGCCAGGATCACAACATCCGCAACCGGGTTTGCCTTCTCTGCTTCCAGTCTTGCAAGGATCTCACCGGTGGTTCCCTGGAACTGCTCGACCTGGATGCCTGTCTCATTGGTGAACTCTTCGGCAAGCTTGTCTGCCAGGCCAGCCGGAGACGGCATGTAGACCGTGACTTTTCCGCTTCCGCTTTCTGCAGCTGCCTCTGTGGATGCGGCTGCTTCCGTGGACTCTGTGGCAGCGGCTGTGCTTTCAGCGGCTGCTGTGCTCTCAGCAGTACCTGCGGCAGCGGATGAAGATCCGCATGCGGCAAGGCTCAGACCAAGAGCCAGTGCGGCGATACTTTTCAATCCCTTATTCATTTCCTCTTTTCCCTCCTATGGATATGACCTTTTCAGGATTCACATATATGGAAACGGGCTTCCCGTTGTCCAACGGTTCATGACTCAGACAGGTCCAGTTCTGATCCTCATGTTTCAGATGAATCTGACAGACGCTGCCGAGATATTCACTGCCGGTGACAATGGCTTCATAGGACTGAAGTCCTGCCAAGGGCTGAAACACCGCATTTTCCGGACGGAACATATGTGTTTCATCAATCCAGTTGGAATCACCGACAAACTTTGCGGCAAACTCTGTTGCGGGATGTTCATAGATATCCTGTGGTGTTCCGTATTGTTCCAGGTTTCCTTTTGAAATGATGGCGATCCGGTCAGACATGGACATGGCTTCCGACTGATCGTGCGTGACAAAGACAGAGGTGATGTGCATGGACTGCACCAGCTGCCTGAGTTCCGCCCGCATGGTCTGGCGCAGCTTTGCGTCCAGTGCTGAAAGAGGTTCATCGAAAAGAATGCATCCGGGTTCGATGACGATGGCTCTTGCAAAGGAGACACGCTGCTGCTGGCCGCCGGACAACTGGGAAGGATACCTGTCTGCGTACTCATCCAGCTGGACGACATGCAGGGCGTTCATGACCCTCTGTTTCAGGTCTGCGGTATCTTTTCTTGCCCTTAAACCGAAGGCGACATTCTCAAAGACCGTCATGTGCGGCCATAATGCAAAATCCTGGAACACGAAGCCAAGGTTCCGTTTCTCAGGCACAATATTGATTTTCTTTTCCTTGGAGAAGACACACTTGTCATCGAACCATATTTCACCGGCATCCGGTGTTTCGAGTCCTGCTATGCATCTGAGAAGGGTGGTCTTCCCGCATCCCGAAGGACCCAGAAGTGTTGTCAGGCATCCATCTTCCAGTTCCAGGGAAAAGTCATGGATGACTTCCTGCGAGCCGAATGATTTTCTGACATGTATGAATCTGATCTGCATGATTCCATTGAAACACCGGATTGTAACGAATGAATTACCCCCCGTTAAGCTTCGGTAAAATCGGGAAAGACATGCAAGCATGTCGAATAACAACGAAACAAGCATGGAAGAATCATGATAAAGAGCACTGATACATCAGAAAAACCACGCGGAGCGTATAATAGTGAAAACGGTTTCCGATGCTGATTCATAAGATATTGACGGGAGCCCGGAATGATCGAGGAACTGCTTATGGATGACAGGATACGGCTGGGACATGTGATTTCCCCGCAGCGCTGGAAACTGATGCTGCAGAAGAACAAGGAAGGAATACAGAAGATGAATCTGGATCTTGTATTCCTGATCAGCTGTGTCTTTGCCGTGGTTGCGGCATGCATGTTTGTTACAACATTTGTGATCCATGATACACATCTGACCGGTGTATGGGTTGCATTGCTGGCTACTACGCTGATCCTGATGCGGGTATCATCCCGCTCCGGAAACAGCAGCCGTGCGTCGTTCATCCTGATCCTTGTCTTTCTTTCCCTGCTGTTCGGCGGTTCATTATATATTGTTTATTGCGCAAAGCCGCAGGCAAACTTCATCAGTCTGATTGCCCTGCTTGTGTTAATACCATCCATGTTCATCCTGAATCCGAAGGTGATCATCCTGCTCAGTACCGTTATGACGGCAGTCTGCTTCATCATCAACACTGCCATGCCGCATCCGCTCCTTCCCATGCAGGAACTGAACATCAACTACGTGATCTGCGGTATCGGCGGAGCAATCTTCGGAATCTATACAGGGTATATGAAACTGCTGGCACTGGACAATGCACGCCGGATGAAGGAAATGGCGCGCATGGATGCCAGCCTTGATATTCTGAATCACAACAGCTTCTTTGATGATTATGCCTCTGCACAGAGCCAGAAACAGCTGCGCGGTGTGTTCATGATTGATCTGAACAGGTTCAAGCAGGTGAATGATAACTACGGCCACCAGACAGGGGACGAGTGTCTGAAGACGATGGTTCAGATCCTGAATGAAGCAGGAAGCCATTATCCTGTTGCGTTCTACCGCTATGGCGGAGATGAATTCATCGGTACGCTTTCCAAAGACAGCCGGATCAGTTCTGCAGAAGATGTTCAGGCTTATATCAGCAGAAAACTGGCAGAAACGCCGGTGAAAACAGCAGACGGAAAAGAGATCTTCATCACAGCAAGCATCGGCTTCAGTGAATTCCATAACGTAACAGAGAATTCCCTGGAACAGTGCATCAGGGAAGCTGACAATGCAATGTACCGCATGAAGGAAGCCATGCACAAAGAAAAATAAAAACCTTTATGCGAAATACATCAGACTGAAAACAGACAAAAAAACTCCCGCACAGCTGTGCGGGAATTTCATTTTCATCTGGGGCGGCTAAAGGGACTCGAACCCTTGAGTGCTGGAGCCACAATCCAGTGTGTTA
>OMUX01000139.1 GCA_900314345.1 uncultured Erysipelotrichaceae bacterium
ATGGCCAACGCTACCTTCCTGCTGCTTGCAATGGTCATGCCGCACCTGGAAGATCACAGCCTGATTGATCAGAAACTTCTGAAGATCAGTATTGCCGTGATCTCTGTATTGTTGGCCATAACACCAGTAATGTTTGCCCGGATGTGCAATATCTCTTTCTCTGAAATTGCCGGTGATTACAGGCTGATTCTCTTTTACATCCTCTTTGTCGTGCTGATCGGTATCAGTCTGTATCGAGATAAAAAAACAGCTTTGCTGGTTTTCAGTATCTGTGAGCTCTGCTATGTATCGTATTTCACTTACTACGGAAACCCGACCCAGTCTGCGTTGAAAAAAGAAGATGCTGACAGAGTTGCTCATGCAATGGGTGAAAAGGATTACTACAACAGCTGGTCGCTGTCACTGGATCCGGAAAATGAACACAGTTTCTACCGTACCTATGTGGATCCTGTGGGCGTCTACTGGAACCAGGGGACCAACTATAACCTGGATGTAAATATCAAAGGACTTCTTGCCTATGACAGTACCTATCTTGCAAGCACAAACGATCTGATCCAGCTCGATCCGGACCATGTGATCGATTACCTCCCCTGGACATTCAATATTGAAAATCCCGATATCATGACACTGGTCTCAACAAAATACGCGGTCATGGGGCCAAGCAATCCCAGTCCGTTTAAAAACAGTGAAAGAATCGGATCCTTTGCCGGCTATGACCTGTATCTGAACAAGGACTATATCAACCTTGGAAAGACCTATACCGACGCAATTGCTTATGACGATTACAGTGTTTCCGGTTCTGCTGTTGTTACGGAAAAAGTCATCTGCCATGCAGAGGATTATGAAGAAATCAAAGCACTGCTCGGGAATGAGAAAATTCAATGCTACAGTGCCAATGCCATCGGCAATATGGTTACCGCCGGTCTGAAAACAACAGAACCAGGATTTGCAGTGCTGTCTGTTCCTTATGACAAGGGCTGGAAGGTCACTGTCAACGGAAAGGAAGCCAAGGTATATAAAGTCAATGGTGGCATGACAGGCATTGCCCTGGAAGCTGGTGAAAATGACATTGAAATGTGGTTTGCACCGCACGGTCTCAGAGAAGGAAAAATGATCAGCGCAGCGGGAGCCGTACTGATCATTCTGATTGCCGCAAGAGATTGGAAGAAACGCCGGAAGTAATCATCCGCCGACATTGACGCTGCTGCCGGAGTTTTCTTCCTGTACACCCTGTGTTTCAATACGGTGTACCCAGTATCTTGTTTCATTCTTTCCCGGCTTTGACCATCCATGATCCACCTTCAGGATAATCCAGGTGTCATTTTCATATTCCACTGTACACTGTCCGCTGTCCAGAACTGACTGGTATGCTTTGGTATACCAGCCCCTGTCATCCCAGACGGCTATGGTATTGCGCATGACAAGATAGTCTGTTCCAGTATTTGAGAGCACTCTGGAAAGCTTGGAATAGTCTGCCTGCTGGTCATTGACCAGAATATCATTGGTCAGTTTTTCTGGATACAGCATGGTCATGATATCCCTGTTTTCTTCAAACAATACTTCATTCTCCAGGGAATCACGGAAGTTGCTCGCGCCGAAGACGAGCTGGATATAGGATACATAGCCTTTCAGGGAAATATCCTGGGACAGGAACAAAGGTCTGTTATTTTCATCTCCCGTCAGGTTCTCCTGAATATAGTCATACATATCCCAGGAATCCTCACTGACTTTGTTTTCCCAGTTCCACCCGTCATCCTTGAACAGAAGTGTCTTGCTGTAGTAGTCATTCCAGTTGATCCTGCCAAGCCAGAAGCTGACAAGTGCCGCTGCAGTCAGAACGCCATACTGAACAGGCATTGGCTTCAGGACAAGTCCTGCATTGTAAAGCAGGAAGATCATGCTGAAGGGCTTGATCATCATACCAAAGACACGGGAATAGACATCGGAAGTAATCAATGTCGCAACAGCCGGTTCTGTCAGAGGATTTAAGAACAAGGCTGCTGTGATATACAGGAAGACACGGTAGTATCTTCCCTTCTTGTTCTTATAAGCAAGAATCAGAAGCACCAGCAGCGCGTACAGCATCAGATTGCGGATCAGTTCATAGCTGCTGACATGGGAAGTGAAGTTGTTTGTCATGTCATTGTAGCTTCTGGATTCGAAGTAGAAGGAATACGGGTATTGTCCGTTCCGCCAGAGAAAGGAAAGTACCACGAGACCTGCCAGTACAATGAAGCAGAGATATCTGCCAAGCTTGCAGAAGATATCCAGGTGCTTCCGGATCAGCCATGCAACAAGGATCAGAATGGCATCAGGAATCAGTGCCATGGCAATCATCTTGATATACAGTTCCTGCTCTCCGGATACCAACAACAATGCATAGTGGAATAACGGAATACAGGAAATGATGAACATCATCCAGCTCTTCCAGTCCGTCTCACCCTTGAAGCACATGGTAAAGAACAAGGCAGCTGTAGTAATGGCAATCAGCACAAAACTGGTACTGGAAGCGGAGATGGCGGCGCAGTACAGAATGGCAAGCATCATAAAGATCCTGTTGTTACTGCTTTTCAGGTACAGATAAACCAGCAGCAGCACATAGCCGATCATTACCGTACGCAATGTATTGCCGAAGAAAGCCAGTGTTGTATTGAAGTAATTCGTATAGTAT
>OMUX01000383.1 GCA_900314345.1 uncultured Erysipelotrichaceae bacterium
CATCGCCAAAAGCCTTTACAACAGGCTTTAAGCCGTGTGTAAGCGACTGGCAGCGGTCTCCAAGATCGGAGCCATCGTCCAGGTCATCAAAGGAAATACCATTCAGCAACGCAAAGGCATATCTCCGGATTTCTTCCGTTGTACGATAGTTGATGCGCAAAATGCTACTGCGGCCTCTCACATTAATACCGCATTTTGAAAGCGCCGGACGATTCTTATAAATCCGCTGATGAGAGTCGCCAACAATAAACAGATCATTCTGATGCTCTTCTCCAGCCAAAGCACGGAGCAGTCTATACGCATTGTCGCTAAAGTCCTGTGCTTCATCTACGATGATATGTGCATAGCGAGGCCTGCTTCCGGCAGCTTCCAAAAGCTTTCTGCTCTCATACATCGCCATGTTAATATCTCGAATCTGGTTCTCCTTCATCAAATTCTGATAGGTATCAAGCACTTTCCAGACAAGCATACGTTTTTTTCTGTCCAAACGAGTTCCGCGGCCATTACGAGATGCTTTTATATATTTTTCCAATGATAGTGCTTCCTGAGATACTACAACCCGGTTCCACTCTTCTTCATAGAATCCTGCATCAAACGGCAGATCTACGTTCGCCATCAGCACTGCTTTTTCCCATAAGCTGCTGATGTTGCCATAATCAATCTGTGCTGAAAAACCTGATTCACGCAGGAACTGATTTACCCATGCATCCAGGTGGATTACTTCAATTCTGCTGAGTTCTTCCAACGTACAGATCTTCCTCAGGTTTTCACGTATATCTGACGCCAGGTTTGCAGTGAACGTCGTGAACAGAATCCTTCCGTTGCCGCTCATCTGTGCCGCCAGGTGCTTAGCCCGATGCATTGCAACAACAGTCTTTCCAGTACCGGCTCCACCCAATACGCGTGCAGGGCCGGAATAATCTCTATTTACGATTTTTCTCTGCGTAGGATGCAGGAAGACACGCCACTTTTCAAGAGGCTCCGCCATGATCCTGTGCAGCTCGTCTTCGCCCTCTACCACAACAAAGGACTTGAGGGAAAGCGGAAGCTCCAAGGCTTCAGAAATACTACCATGAGCTTCCTTGCCGCCCCGCTCTTCCTTTGCATAATCCAATACTTCATCAACCGGAATACCTTCCACGATCCAGGACAGATATTCAAAAGCATCCTGTGGCATAGCATCGCTGGCTGAGTAAAAAGCTTCTTTGTCTGTAAATGCTTGTACAAATCCCAGCTGTTCTTCCGGAACACCAAGTTCCAGCAGCTGCTCATTTGTAGCTTCTTTGAACAGAGAGGCATCAGCAGGAACAGATACTTCTTCTGTTACTGTTTGTACATCAAAGATCTGAACTGCACCGGTTTTGGGATTGACTTCGCAGCGTTTACGTGCGGCCCAGTCATATGCCTCGTCATGATGATCCACCCAGAGAAGCAGATAAACACCTGTATCCTGCTCTCTGACAACAATGCCTCTATATGTATCATCAATACGGACAGAATAGATCTTCTTATCTACACCTTTACTGATCTTCTCATAGTTAATACCGGGGGAAGTTGGATCATTCCGGAATTTATTGATAAACTCTGTCACTTTCCCCTGTATCGCTCTCGGAAGCCGCGCAAATGCAGTTAGAAAATCCGATGATATTGCTACTTTCACATTGTCTGCCATCAGTTCTCACCTCCGAATGCGCTCTTCATATCATTCAAGTTAAGCAGATCGATAATCTTCCAACCTTCCGATTCCAGTTTTTCTTTGTCTTCCAGCTGTTCTTCGGTAAGGAACCCTATCTTCAGATCAGGCCATGCGATTTCTACTGTCGCTATAACCTCTCCATCAGATCCTTCGACTTCATAGCCGATATTGTCTTCTGATGCTGCCGGTATACCCTCATCCCGTGCGGTCTCGGCAAATGCCTTAGCATCATCATCAAACAGCAGTTCCAGAATTGCTGCCCAGCCTTCGTCCGAAGCTGCATCTGCAGATACTACCGGTGCCTGAGCAAATGCCGGAAGATTCAGATAAGCACCCTGTTCCAATCCGCTGGAAGAAACTCCAATATAATCCTCTGCAAACTGCATCACATTGGAAAAATGGAAGAACCCATTCCACTCATGCTCATAACGGTCCGAACGGTTTTCCTTCTCATCTTTCAAGACAGCACACACCGCAGGCTGCCCGCCATTCTTCATCTGATCAGGGAGGATTCCTGCATAGATTGCTAAGTGTGCATTATTCTGTCGCGGCACCCATGTTCCAAAGGCTGTCCCAGGGAATGTATACGCTGTTTCTGTATAATGTGTCTGATCCTTCACCTTTTCTACGGTTTCATCCCAACTGCTAAAAGCCAAATTGTTCTTCATCAGCCCAGGCTCAAGGAGTGACAGGCCATATGCATAGGCATGGATCCGGAACAATCTTTCGGCATCCGGATTTTGCAGATAGAAGATCAGTTGATCAAAAGCAGACAGTTTTGATGGATTTAGGTCCTCGGCCTGTTCCTTCTTCACTGTGCTCAGATACATTCTTGTCCCAGAAGGCATCTTTGTTGCTTCCAGAGTATCCGTAGCATAATCACCTTGTGTGGCGAATACGTTTTGAACATCCTTGAAGCTCAGAGACCATACTCGGAAATTGCCGCTTCTGCGAATGGCTTCACGTTTCAATGTATCGTCTGCAACAATATCCTTGTGGTATGTAAATCCATCAGTAAATACTGCAACCGGCAGGTGATCCGGTGCGGATACCGGCCAGAAGACAAAATCAGGTTTGCATTTTACTTTCACGCCCTGCTCGGCATCCAAAACAACCTGCGGTTCAATCTCCCACGAGAAGTCTCCGAGCTTGATGTAATAACTATGCTTTCCATTCCTGATCGAGTCATTGACATTAGCTGCCCCGACCTTGGTACGGACAGCCTCCATAAAGCGCTGCTCCAGCTCGCTGTCAAAGAGCGGATTGACCGGAATATCATTGATCTTCTTGATTTTCTCTACATTTCCTTTGCCGGAAAGGATGGATTTCAATAAACGGATTGCTGTGCTCCGGGAGATGTTTCCGATCTGCTGGCTCTGACGATAAGCATACAGGCAGTGATAGCAGCCATCCTTCTGCGGATCGTCTTTGCAGGTGCAATTCTCCATCTTATATAGTGCCTTCTCAAAGATTTCAATGAGGGCGTTCTTCTCATGCATCAGTTGCTTCAGATAACCTGTTCCGCCAGGGACTGAATCGTATATCACCAAATACTGTTTCCGGTAATCCGCATCCGGCACCGGCACTTCACTGACAGTGGCGCGCAGATGATCCACGTTACCGAAATACTCTTTCATTCCCAGCATGAAGGCGGCGACAAAGGACTCCAGCTTTACAGAAGAGGCATCCATTGTCGTTGCCGGCACCAACAGGCGCAGTATCTCCGTACTGAACTCCCTGTAGAGGAACAAGCACTCCTCATAGGCGTCCGCCTGCATGAGGCTGGTCATTTTACGAGTCTTGCAAGAGAAGGAATGATTCGGCTTTCCGTGATCCGGCTGAATCTTTCCACAGTATTTGCAGATCTTAAATCCCTTGCGTACATCCTCTACACCGGAGACATACATCTTTTCGCCTACTGTATCGCTTTCGCCAAAGTTGATCTCCCGAAGGGTCGCTTTACGGACGAATTCATATCCGAACGGGAAATCTTCATTGTCCATACGATATGCACTTGTGATATCAGCGTCTTCATCCACGTCAACAAGCAGCTGCTTGCAGTAGAAGATGTTGGTGCGGTCTTCACTTTCATCGTTGATCAGGCTCTTTGTATAGTCCATGTTGGAATACACCATCTGGACTTTGAGCATGTTCCGTACCTGCCCGGAGTCCGCCCATTCAGGGCTTCCGCAGCGCGGGCAGGCAGCCGTGTGTTTCCCGGTCTCCTCGATCTGTGCATGCGAACAAGACGGGCAGAGTCTCCACTTTGCCGCCTGCGCCGTCGTAAGATCAACCTGATCAATCGTCAGTTTTCTGCCGTCAACGTAGAAACTGTTATTAGGCGCAAACTCACTGATTGCAGAGGATGCCGAACGGCTGTATTCATAGACCATCTTCTCGTATTTCCGGATGCCTCTTGCCGCAGCCAGTACCGGAGCCTGAGCTCCGCCTTCATCTTCTTTCCGGTACAGAACTGCCTTAAGCACAATTCCTGCTTCCGGGAAAGCATAGTTAGGCAGCAAGCCTTCATCTGACAGGAAATTGAAGATATTTTTCTTTCCAAGTTCCTGCAGAACACTGATCAGGGCAGATTCCTCGCTCTTCAGTTCCTTGATTTCTTCATCGTAAGAACTGTCCTTCGGCTTTGCTTCCAGCTCCTTGATCATATCTTTCAGACTGTCGATGCTGGAACGAAGAGCTTCCTGCTGCTTCTTTAAATCCTCAAATGCATCCAGGATCTTGACATACATGGGGCTGTTTTCAGCACCTTTGCCTCTGGCAAAAGTCTCAAGTTCCTCACGGATAACCGCGGATTCCTCTACAGTTCCCCATGCGCCGGCAAACATCTGAATAAAGGAGTTCAGCTGCCGAGAAAGTGTACTCTGTACATAATT
>OMUX01000396.1 GCA_900314345.1 uncultured Erysipelotrichaceae bacterium
TAGAAGAATACTGACAATAGGTGGAACAGTTATGAAAAAAGTTAGCACTCCTCTTGACATAGTGCCAGGAGATGGTTACTATCATCAGTGTTGGTTAGCACTCGGAACTTCTGAGTGCTGATATATTGAGGAGGCTATACAGAAGTTATGTTAAGACCGTTGCATGATTATGTAGTACTGGAAAAGGTAAAGGAAGAAGTCAAGACAGAATCCGGCATCATCCTGACAACAAAGGAAGCCAAGGATGAACCGTCCCTGGGCAAGGTTGTTGCTGTAGGACCTGGCAAGACAGAGGATGGAAAGCTGATCCCGATCGAGCTCAAGGCCGGTGAGAAGGTCATCTACAAGAAGTATTCCGGAACCGATGTCAAGTATGACAAGAAGGATTACCTGCTGATCTCTGCCGAGGATATTCTGGCAGTGGTTGACGAGAAGTAAGCATAAGGAGATATAGAAAAGAATATGGCTAAGGATATTAAGTACGGAAGAGATGCCAGACAGCAGATGCTGGATGGCGTGAACAAGCTCGCTGATGCAGTCAAGGTAACGCTTGGCCCGAAGGGCAGGAACGTTGTTCTTGAGAAGTCCTATGGTTCACCGCTCATCACCAATGATGGTGTGACGATTGCCAAGGAGATTGAGCTCCAGGACAAGTATGAGAACATGGGTGCAAAGCTCGTGTATGAAGTAGCCAACAACACCAATGAAAATGCAGGTGATGGCACAACAACAGCTACCGTTCTTGCACAGGCTATGATCACAACCGGCCTGAAGGCTGTTGAGAAGGGCTCCAACCCTGTGCTCATGAGAGAAGGCATTGACAAGGCTGCCAAGGCAGTCGCTGATGACCTGCTGAAGAACTCCAAGGACGTTGCCACAAGCAAGGATGTCAAGAACATCGCAACTGTATCTTCCGGATCTGAAGAGATCGGTGAGATCATTGCCAAGGCAATGGACAAGGTCGGCAAGGACGGAGTCATCAATGTTGATGAGTCCCGTTCCTTCGAGACAACCCTTGAGATGACAGAAGGCATGCAGTATGACAAGGGATATGTTTCTCCTTACATGGTCACAGACCATGAGAAGAACGAAGTCACCCTTGAGAATCCGCTGATCATGGTCACAGACCAGAAGGTCAACACGATCCAGGACATCCTGCCGGTACTTGAGGAAGTCGTCAAGGCCAACAGGGCACTGCTCCTGATCGCTGATGACTATGACAACGAAGTCATGAGCACCCTCATCATCAACAAGCTGAGAGGCACCTTCAATGTTGTTGCTACAAAGGCTCCGGGTTTCGGTGACAACGCAAAGGCACAGCTTGGTGATATCGCTGCCATGACCGGTGCGACATTCTTTGCCAAGGATCTGGACATGAACCTGGCAGACATGAAGATCTCCGATCTTGGCTCTGCAAAGAAGGTTGTTGTCGGCAAGGACAAGACCACAATCATCGGCGGCAAGGGCGACAAGGCTGCTGTCAGTGCAAGAGTTGAAGAGATTAAGGCTGCCATTGAGAACACCAAGTCCGACTATGACAAGAAGAAGCTCCAGGAGCGTCTTGGCAAGATGACAAACGGTGTTGCCCTGATCAAGGTCGGTGCTACAACAGAGACTGAACTCAAGGACAAGAAGCTCCGTATTGAGGATGCTCTGAATGCTACAAAGGCTGCAGTTGCTGAAGGTGTTGTATGCGGCGGCGGTCTGGCTCTGGTTCAGGCTTACAAGGATGTCAAGGATGATCTCAAGTCTGATGTCACAGATGTTCAGAAGGGCATGAATGTTGTGCTGGATGCACTCAAGGAGCCGATCATGCAGATTGCTGAGAACGCAGGTTATGACGGCAATGAAATCTTCGAGGCACAGCTGACCAAGAAGGGCAACGTTGGCTTCAATGCCAAGAGTGGTGAATGGGTTGATATGCTCAAGGAAGGAATCATTGATCCTACCAAGGTTACAAGGTCTGCTCTGCTGAATGCTGCAAGCATCAGTGGTCTCTTCATTACAACGGAAGCTGCAGTCGCTGAGATCCCTGAACCGAAGGCTGCACCTGCTCCG
>OMUX01000191.1 GCA_900314345.1 uncultured Erysipelotrichaceae bacterium
ACCTATGGTGCATGTGCTCTTGCAGGTCTGTTTGCCTGGGTCATGGCTGACCGCACTGCGCCGGACAATCACCGGAATTTCATCCGTGTGCTGGCTTTTACCGGCATTGCCTTTGTGTGGCTGATGGCCATTACACTGGCTGCCAACTTCACTGCCTACAGAGGCCTGCCGTCAGTTTTCATGAGCATTCTCATCCTGCTGCCCTACGGGCTTGGACTGGGACTGCTTGTGGAGAAACTGTTCCGCTAAGGGAAAGGAAGAAAAAACATCATGAAGGAATGGACAAGAGAAGAACGCTACCGCATCCTGAAGGACCCCGAGGAAATCAGGGAACTGCATGAAAGGATCAAGGAATCCCCTTACCGTCAGACATTCCATGTCCAGCCGGTGACGGGACTGTTGAATGACCCCAACGGCTTCCTGCACTACAACGGGGTATGGCATCTGTTCTATCAATGGTGTCCCTGGGGTGCCGTGCACGGGCTGAAGTACTGGTACCATGTCGAGTCCAAGGATCTTGTCACATGGAAGAACATCGGCACCGCCATCCGTCCGGATACGGAGTATGACAACAAGGGGGCCTACAGCGGCAGTGCACTGGTCACCAATGACGGTCTGTATCTCTACTACACCGGCAACCACCGGGACGAAAACTGGAACCGGACACCGTTCACCTGCATTGCCAAGCTCGATGACAACGGGACCGTGGACAAGGCAAAGTATCCTCTGTTTGGCCCGCAGAACGGCTATACAGAACATCAGAGAGATCCGAAGATCATCTTCCGCAGGAATGTGCGGAAGTACAACATCATCATCGGCGGCCAGAATGAACAGCATAAAGGCAGATGCCTGGTGTATGAATCCGACCGTCCGGATTCCGGGTGGTATTTCAAAGGTGAGCTGAAGGTACCTGGATATGAGGACTTCGGCGACATGTGGGAATGTCCTTCCATTGAGCAGATCGACGGCAAGGATGTGCTCATCTTCTGCCCGCAGCACATTACCCTGCCGGACCGTGGGGAAGCGAAGAACCACAACGGCTACATCATCGGTTCCATGGACTGGGGCATGCTGACGTTCACCCCTGACGGTTCCTTCCATGAGCTGGACTTTGGCTTTGACTCCTATGCCGCAGAATGTGCCGCAAGGCTGCATCAGTGGGATGAAGGCGTGCTGATTGCCTGGATGGGACTGCCGGACAGCAGCTATCCCACAGATGAAGAGGACTGGAGCGGATGTCTGACATTGCCAAGAAGACTGCGTGTCAGAAACAGAAGACTCATCCAGACACCATTGGAAGAACTGGTTGCCCTGAGGGACGGGGAAGCGGATCCTGCGGAAGGCATCCTGCCGGGAGCCTGTGAAATGGAACTCTTCAATGAAGAGGAACGTCTGGATCTCTCCCTGTTCAGCGACAGTGCCGGAGACGGCGGCATCCGGATCAGCTATGATCCCACCTCTAAGAAGATCATCGTGGACCGCAGCGGCTTATCCAGGAAGATCAACACGGACATGGGCAATGTCCGTACAAGACCCCTGGAACACGGTTTGAATCACCTGCGCATCTTCATTGACCACAGCTCCGTGGAGATCTTCGTCAATGACGGAGATGCGGTATTCTCCTCCAGGGTATTCCCCGCAGAAGAAGAACACTGCTTCACCTGCCGTACAAACGCCAGGATTCATATCTGGAATCTGAAGCCGGCAGTGAAGGATGACTTCGTTGTCTGAATGACATAAGGAAAACCGGGATGGTTCTCTCATCCGTATGAGGATGAAGACCATTCCGGTTTTTCATATCTTTTTTCTTTTCCTGTCTAAGACCTGGCCTACATCCAGATCAGCCAGAGCAGCAGCCAGCCTGTGGTGACAGCTGCCAGGGTGAACGGAACACCGAGCTTCATGAATGTGGATGACTTGACCTCGTAGCCTTCCTTGTTCAGGATGCCGATGCCGGCGATGTTTGCGGAAGCACCGATCGGGGTGATATTGCCGCCCAGGGTTGCGCCGACAAGCAGGCCAAAGTACAGCAGGTTCGGGTTGACGGTGATGCCGCCTTTGGAAAGGGACTGGGCAACAACGGCAACAACCGGCAGCATCGTTGCGGTATACGGGATGTTGTCAATGAAGGCAGACAGAGCCACAGACATCCAGACGATGACGGAGTAGACAAGGAATACGGAACCGACCGTGCCATCACCGGAAAGACCTGCGATTGCCTCACCGATCATCTCGATGATGCCGGCTCTTGTGATGCCGCCGATGACAACGAACAGACCGCAGAGAAGTGCGATGGTATAGTAGTCAATCTCCTTGAGAGCAGCACCGACAACCTTCGTGTTTCCATCCTTGATGGACTGACGGACCAGACCGATGATGAAGTAGATCATGCAGATGAGACCGTTTGTGATATCCGGCTTGTAGAACTGGCCCGGTTTTGCATTGCTTGCATACGGAATGAAGGATGCGGCAATGAGGGTGACGATTGTCAGAACCAGCAGCCATGTCGGGAAGTAATCCTCGACCGGTGTCATGTCAGTAACCTTGATCTTGTCATTCTGCTTGCGGAACATGAAGATGATGATCATGGCCGCAAACAGTGCACCTGCCTCAGTGACCCAGAACATGCCGGGTTTTCCTTCACAGACGAAGAAGTCCATGAAGTCCAGGTTGGCAGCCTTGCCAAGCAGGATGGATGTTGTATCACCAACCAGGGTGGCAGCACCCTGCAGGTTGGAAGACAGGGAGATGCAGATGATCGGGGCAACCGGCGAGATGTTCAGCTTCTTGCAGGTAGCCAGGGCAACCGGGGCAACCATGAGGACGGTTGCGACGTTGTCGACGAATGCTGAGATGATGCCGGCAAACAGGGACAGTGCAACGACCATCCACTTCACGGAGCCGACCTTGGACATGATCAGATCAGACAGGCGGTTTGGCATCCTGGATTCAATGAAGAGATACACCGTGCCCATCGTACCGGCGATCATCATGATGACATTCCAGTCGATCTCTTTCAGGGCATCCAGGAATGTATAGGAATATCCATCAAAGATTCCCAGGGATCCGATCAGGACGAAGATGACTGCCGAGCATACGGCAATGTAGGGTCTGAACTTCTGAAGCGTGAACATCAGAATGTACGTGACCGCAAACAGGATCAGTGTGGTAATGGTTAACGTTGACATTTGGTTTTCCCTTTCATGTAACTTTGAGCAATGTCCGGCGCAGGCATGTCCGGATGCAGCCGTCCTCGGAATACATTATCGGATTTTTCTGAATGTAACAAGCTTCAACTGAGAAGTTATGTATATCAGTGAACAACTGTTGAAAAACCAGAACAGGCCCTGATATTCTTTCTCCAGGCATCAGATCAGATGATATTTCTTCATGGCCTTTGCAATGCCGTCTTCATTGATCGGTGATGTCACATCATCGGCATGTGCCTTGACATGGTCTTTTGCATTGCCCATGGCCACACCGATGCCTGCATACTCCAGCATCGTGATGTCATTGCCGCCATCCCCGAAGGCCATGCAGTCTTCCCTTGCAATGTCAAAGTGATCCAGCATCTTCTGCATGCCCGCCGGCTTGCCTCCGTCCTTGGGGATCATGTCCGGGAATTCATCCGTCCATCTTGCGCTTTTCATGCCTGGTGCATGTTCCAGGAATGCTTCATCCATTTCCGGAGGGATCCTGGGGCAGTACTGATAGGTGGCATGTGTATAGGCGCGTTCTGCATCAAGCACTTCCGGTATGTCCCTTTCCCTGCCAAGGGAGGCATAGTAGGCTCTCTGCTCTGGATTCTCACGGATCTCATATGCTTTGTCCAGTTCCAGCACGGAACACGGAAATGACTGTTCTTTCAGCCATGGAACAAGCACATGCAGGGTTTCTTCATCAATCGGATGTTCGTAGAAGACACGCTTCTGTGCATCCATGCAGCACTGTCCGTTCAGCATCACATAGCCATCAAACGGAAACTCCTGGATGAAGCTGCACAGCAGGGAAAGATGTACCGGCGGACGGCCGCTTGCAATGAAGAGCTTCATGCCTTTTTCATGCAGCAGATACAGTGCAGACTGAGCAGACTGCGGAACATCCTTTGTTTCAAAGTCCTGCAGCGTACCGTCGATATCAAAGAAGATGGCTCTGATCATGGTGTATCCTCCGTTTCTTTTTGAAAAAGGAACTGCCGTTTCTGACAGTTCCTTCATGATAACATTGAATCTTCCTGAAACTATTTCTTGAGTTCTTCTGCCCAGGCAGCCAGCTTTTCAACTCTTGCCTTGCATTCTTCCATCGTGCCGCCGTGGATCAGGATGTAGACCTTGATCTTCGGTTCTGTTCCGGAAGGACGGACGATGAGCTTGGAGCCATCCTCGAAGACATATTCGAGCACGTTGGAATCAACCAGTTCCATCTTTGTCTCAGTGCCATCCACCAGGTTCTTTGCGATGCCCGGCTTGTAATCCTTGTATACAGCAACCTTCTCGCCGGCGATTTCCTTGAGCGGTTCCTCACGCAGCTTCTTCATGAGGTTAGCCATCTTCTCCAGACCATCCAGGCCCGGCATGACAAGGTTCAGGGTCTTTTCTGCATAGTTGCCGTACTTTGCATACAGAGCCTTGAGCGCCTGGTACAGCGTCATGCCCTGGTCTGCATACCAAGCAGCCATTTCCGTGAGCAGCAGGCAGGCCGTTACAGCATCCTTGTCGCGCACATAGTCGCCGACCATGTAGCCATAGGATTCCTCGAAGCTCCAGATAACATGCTCGTCTGTTGCAGCTTCCAGGATGTTCTTCTTCTCAGCCATGAACTTGAAACCCGTGAAGGTGTCGTACATCTTCACACCGTTTGCCTCGGCAATCTTCCTTGTCATGTCCGTGGACACGATGGACTTGAGGGCTACCGGATTTGCCGGCATCTTTCCGTTGCGCTTCAGAGCGCCGATGTAGTAGTCAAGGAACAGGGATCCTGTCTGGTTGCCGGTGATCGGGATGAACTTTCCTTCATCATCCTTCACCATGACACCGACACGGTCAGAATCCGGATCGGAGCCGAGGATGAAGTCTGCGCCGACCTGGTTTGCCAGATCAACAGCGAGATAGAAGCCTTCCGGATTCTCCGGGTTCGGGGACTCCACGGTCGGGAAGTCGCCGTCAATGACCATCTGACGCGGTTCACAGAACAGGTTCTTCACGCCGTCTCTGCGCAGTGCTTCCGGGATCAGCTTGTAGCCGCAGCCATGGAACGGTGTATAGACAACCTTGAATGTATTGCGGATCTTCTTTACAAGTGCGGAGTCATTGGACATTGCCATGACATTGGCAAGGAACTTTTCATCTGTCTCTGTGGACATGATGGTGATCTTTCCAGCCTTGACTGCTTCATCAAACGGTACTTCCTTGATGCCGTCGAAGATGTCGATCTCGCTCATCTTCCTGGCAACCATGTCTGCGTGCTGCGGCGGCAGCTGGGCACCATCCTCCCAGTAGACCTTGTAGCCGTTGTAGGCAGCCGGGTTATGGCTGGCGGTGACGTTGATGCCGGCGATGCAGCCGTACTCACGGACAGCGAAGCTGACTTCCGGGGTAGGTCTGAGGGCATCGAAGATGCGTACCGGGATGCCGTTTGCGGCAAGCACTTCAGCAGCAGCGTGGGCAAACTCTTCGGAATGGTTGCGGCAGTCAAAGTCAACGGCAACACCCTTGGCGGCAGCTTCCGGTCCTTCATTGAGGATCACTTCGGCAAAGGCCTGGGTAGCCCACTTGATGACATGCACATTCATGTTGTGCAGACCGACATGCATGGTTCCGCGCAGTCCGGCAGTGCCGAACTCCAGCGGGCCGTAGAAACGCTCTTCGATCTCCTTGGGATCATCAGCGATGGACCTGAGCTCAGCCTTTTCTTCCTCGCTCAAAGCCGGTGAAGCAAGCCACTTCTGATACTCTTCCTGATAAGACATTATCTCCTCCTGTTGTCTTGTTCCGTTCATGACGGATTTCCATTCTTATGATAGCACAGCCCCTGCTGTGTTTTTCACTTCAATGTTTTTCTTTGCCTCTGTGATGCCTTCTTTGCACTCTTCCTTCTGCGCTTGTGCTTTCCGTTTGCCTTGCGCCATGCATTGATCTCATCAAAGATCAATGTATAGTCACGGTCCATCAGAATCTCACACAACAGCGGCTTCAGTACTTCCGGTTTCACCTTCTCCAGGATCCTTTCCTGTACAAAGGCCTTGGATTTCTCCTTGTATGCAGGAAGCTGACATGCTTCCTGGATTTTCACAAGCTCGGGACGCCAGAGAACCTGAATCTGTTTCTGCAGCGTGCATTCCGGATTGGCTTCCGGTTCCCTGACGACATAGAAGTCCATTCTGTCCTGCCAGATTTCCACGGACAGGATGCCCCAGTACCATGGCACATGATCCTTCGCACTGGCGGCATGTGTGGATCCCACAACCAGCCAGTTGAAGTCATACCATGCATCATAGTCCTTCACCTGCCGGGCAAGTCTTGCATAGGTATCCGCATCAGACTTGATCTCGATGCCATAGAGGGCAGAGGGTGTGACCATGACGGCATCCGCACGGGAATCCCCGATGTTCTTCTCCTCAAGGATGCGCATCGTGCCGTACTTTTCTTCCAGAAAATCAAACAATGGTTCACGGATGTCCGCATCGTGCAGGACGTGTTCGTTTTCCTTCATCAGTTCAGTCTGGGGTCTTCCTCCCCTTCGTGCCAGAAAGATTCATCCGCAAACAGCTTTTGCAGGCTCTTCTTGAACAATTCTGCACTTTTTGCATATTCCGGCACTTCCTTCATGCCCTGATAGGAAGACACGGCAAGCAGTGATACCGTGCGGAGCAGATCCTCCGGGGTCAGCTGTTCTCCGGTATGCAGGAACAGCTGCTGGTGGTCCACGGTAGGATCCACCAGAAGCTCCACATGATGCGGGCTCTTCCTGACATCCTCTTCCGTGACTTTCCTTTCTTCCTGAATCCTGTAGATGTTCATCGCTTATCCCTTGACGGCACAGCCCTTGTCATACGGATCGCCGGTATAGCCGGAATTGCATGTGCATGCCTGATCCTTTTCCGACCATGATGCATCATCGCCGCAGGTACTGCCCTTCTTCACGATGATATCCGCTTCGGTTGTGCCTTTGACCGTAATGGTCTTCGGGGAAGCATTCACATACCCGTCCGGGGCAGTGATCGTCAGATCCTTTCCTTCATAGTCCAGGATGTTTGTCGTGTAGGTGCCTTCCGCAAGCTGCAGGGTCTCTGTGTCAACGTCATCACCGTTTTCATCGATGAAGTTCAGTGTCACATCATACAGATCCTCTTCTGCAGCTTCCGTGACGATCATGGTCTTGGCAAGATCAGAACCATTGACCGTAAAGCGGTTCGCACTGACAAGCACATAGCCTTCCGGGGCTTCCACCTTGCCGTTGTATGTGCCATCGGCAAGTTCAAGTTCCTGTGTTCCGGTTTCATTTCCTTCGGTATCCGTGAACGTGATGGTCACGGTATGAAGTTCTTCATCTGCTTCAGCTGTTTCTTCCGGTTCTTCTGTCTCCGCTTTCTCGATCCGGTATCCGGTCTCTTCGCCATTCAAGAGAAGACTTCCGTCCTTTGCAGTGGAAAGGATCAGAACGTCCTCTGCTTCTGCATCGGCGGAAGGCTCGGCAGAAGCACTGGCCTTTGGTGAAGCCGTTGCCTTTGCGGAGGCACTTGGAGAAGCACTTGCCTCAGCTTCTTCTGCATCTTCCTTCACCAGGCGGTAGCCTGTGGCATTGCCATCAATGTAGAGCATGCCGTCCTTGTCTGTTTCAATGGCAGAGGAAAGATCCGTTTCATCTTCATCCGCTTCTGCAGAAGCAGACGGAGAAGCGGATGCCTCAGCAGCTTCCTCTTCTTCCCTGACAATGCGGTAGCCGATGGATTCTCCGTTGAGAAGGATCACACCGTCTTCATCTGTGGCAAGTACGGGGGCATCTTCGGATGCAGGTGTTTCTTCACTCTCATCATCCTGGCTGTCAGCCTCTTCCTGGTATGCCTGCACGGCGAGCTTGAAGGCATCGACGGTGCCGATGGCCTCCCAGTCTCCGTCTTCCTTGATCTCCAACGTACCGTTGTTGATGCGGATGCCTGTGTCTTCCCCGGCTGTATTGGTTTCCGCACTGGTATGGAAGCCAAGAAGGAGGGCAGCGCACAGCACTGCCGCAAACAGTTTGTTCTTCATATGATTCACCTCTTCAGCAGATTCCTGCTGTTTCTTTCATTATAGGCAGAAAAAAGGCGGTTTCCCGCCTCATTCAGACGAATATGTATGATTTTCTTCAGCCGATCATGCCGGAAATGAAGATTTCAAGGCCGATGGCAATCAAAATGATACCGCCGAGGATGGAAGCCTTGCCGGCAAGCTTTGTGCCGAACTGCTTTCCGATGGAGACTCCTGCCATGCAGATGAAGAAAGTCACAACGGCAATGATCAATGAAGCCAGGAATGCCATGCCGGCATTGTAGTCCGCGATGGTGAATCCCACAGACAGTGCATCAATGCTTGTGGCAATGCCCTGCATGATCAGTTCACCCCAGCCAAGATGCTTTGCCTCTTCCTCTTCTTCCTTCTCCTCTTCCTCTGCCTTTCCGCTGATGCCTTCCTTCAGCATGTTTCCGCCGATGAAGGCAAGCAGGATCAAGGCAATCCACGGGATCAGCTTCTGGAATGCCTGAAACTGCTGGGCAATGGTATGGACGCAAAGCCAGCCGATCATCGGCATGGCAAACTGGAACAGTGCGAAACAGGAAGCGATTGTCACCTGTCTGCTTTTCTTCATTCCCGGATCCGCAAGACCATTTGCCATGGAGACCGAGAAGGCATCCATGGCAAGTCCTACGCCAAGCAGGATGCTGTTCAGGATGAATACAAATCCTTTCATAAAGACCTCCCGTAAAAAAACGGACACGCTCTTGCGTACCCGTGAATGACAGATTCCACCCATGTACGCTTTGCGGTACATGAGTCTCGCTGTTTAAGGCAGGCCAGGCAGTTGCCAGTATGTTGACCTGCTCCATGCATTGCATGGCGCTACTCCCCCATGGTTTGACTCAGAAAGTTAACCATTCAGGAAGCTGGTTAGTCAATGCTAAGATTCACCTTCCGGCATGTGCCTTTCTCTTTGCCTCATACAGTTTCAGATCCGCTGCCTTGATGAGCTTTTCCGGTGTGTTCATCTCCGGCATGCACTGTGCCCAGCCGATGGACAGCTTCAGATCATATGGTGCATGGACAGCCGTATTGGCTTGTTCAACCTCCTGCTCGAGAGCTTCGGCAAATGCTTTGACAGGAGCTTCATTGTCTGCCTGGATCAGCACCGTGAACTCATCCCCGCCATAGCGGGCAAAGACAGGTCTTCCCTCTGCGGAGGAAGCGATGCTGCGCATGGCATCAGCAGTCCTCTGCAGTGCCTTGTCTCCTTCCACATGTCCATAGGCGTCATTGATCTTCTTGAAGTCGTTGACATCGATCATCATGAGCCACAGTCTGTCCCTGTCATCTCCGCTCATCCTGTGATCGATTGCATTCATGAGATACCTTCTGTTGGAAAGCTTGGTGAGCGGATCCACGGAGACATTCTCATCCATGAAGGTCAGATAGGTCAGAAGCAGGCAGGCAGTGGTTGCCGCAGCGTTTGCCGGAGAATGCCTGACGAACAGGGAATAAATTCCTGCCGCAACCGGCAGAAGCGGCACAAGAACGAGTCTGCGTAGACGTACCTTTTCCGCATATTCCCTGTGCTCTCTGACATTAACAAAACCGAAGGACAAGGCAAGCAGGATGTACAGATACATGCATATATACTGACCGGTGAACAACGGGCCTCTTTCGTAGTACAGGGTTTCATCAATGGTGAAAAGAGAACCGGTCCATGCATTTGCAATAAGCAGGATCATATGAAGAACCAGCGGAATCCAGGAAATGACCAGCTTTGATTTCGGCAATGAAGGATCTTCATTGAATGTATTGAAGTACAGAAGCATTGCCCTTGTCAGCATTGTGCTGGAAAGGAAATACATGCTCTTGAGAAACATCACAGAGGCTCTTGTTCCAGGTATGACCTTCTGGTCCATCAAAAACCAGACAGCATCCGTGATGAAGAACATCAGGGAGATCCTCAGCACTTCTGCAAAAGAGCGCAGCGTCTGAGAATCACCGCTCTTGCGTGTACGGTAAAGCAGGCCGATGACGATCATGGCGCAGAAGACATTAAACTCCGTATACAGGATCGGATAGCTGTCAGCGACGGTAGTCCTCATGGTTTTCCTTCTCTCTTTCATTATAGGCTGAAAGTGAACTTTGTTTGCAATGCCTGAAGGATTCCGCGATAATATGCGGTGAAAGAAGGAGGAAAGAACAATTGGCTAAATCAGATGCAATTCAGATGGAGGGCACGGTTACAGAACAGATGCCCAATGCATTCTCCGTGGAACTGGAGAACGGACAGACAATCCGGGCAACGCTGGCAGGAAAGCTCCGGCTGCACCACATCAAGGTGCTTCCGGGCGACAAGGTAACAGTGGAGATCTCTCCCTACGACCTGACCAACGGGCGCATCACATACAGGCATCGCTGAGACAGACGGAAGACATTCCGCTGTCTTTTTTGTTTTTCCTGTTGACAAAGCACAACAGTTAGCTTAATCTAACTCATGTAAGTTAGCACAAGCTAACTACGCTGGAGGAACGTGCATGCTTGAGGAATACCTGATCCAGTTCTGTTCTCCGGTTCTGGCAAGTCTCAAGACTGCCGGCATGTTCTGCGTCCATCAATGCGATTCCGAAACACTTGTGAGCAATGTGAAGCAATGGAATCACCTGCTGAATCCGTATGGCCTGTGTGCCATGATCCTGTGTGAAAAGGAAGACCGTGCGCTGGTCTACCTCTTCCGCAGATCTTCGCTTCTGGCGATCCTGAAGGATCCGGAAGTACAGGAATTCCTTGAGCCCTATGGCTATTGCCGCAATGCCTGCCACCCTTTCTGCTGGCTTGCGGTGCTCAAGCAGCGTCTGGAGGCATCTGATGGAGCTGATTTCCCGCATGAGGTCGGCATCTTCCTTGGCTATCCCCTGGAGGATGTCAAAGGCTTTGTGCAGCATCAAGGCAGAGACTGCAAGGCGGTCGGCGACTGGAAGGTATACGGAAACGTGGAACTGGCGGAACAGGCATTCTGCAGAAACAGGAAATGCACACGCCTCTATCAGCACCTGTATGCAGGCGGCAAAACCATTTGCCAGCTTGCTGTGGCAGGTTAGAAAGAGAAGATATGAGCAAGGTTGCAGTAGTGTACTGGAGCAGTACCGGAAACACACAGGCGATGGCTGAGGCTGTCGCAGACGGAATCAGATCCGCAGGCGGAGATGCTGAGCTGAAGACAGCATCAGAGTTCTCTGCTGATCAGATCAGCAATTACGATGCATTCGCCTTCGGATGCCCGGCCATGGGTGCCGAGGTTCTTGAGGAAGGTGAATTCCAGCCGATGTGGGACAGCGTCAAAGGTTCCCTCTCCGGCAAGAAGACAGGCCTCTTCGGTTCCTGGGGCTGGGGCGGCGGTGCCTGGATGAATGACTGGGAAGCCGATGCCATGGGCTGCGGTGTCAATGTTGTGGGTACGGTCACCTGCAATCAGACGCCGGATGAAGCTGCCGTTGCGGAATGCAATGATCTCGGCAAGAAACTTGTTTAACCTGATTTACCCTTGACAGTCATCGCTGTCATTGTTCTCCTGTCCGGCTTCCTGCCCTGAGCAAGCGGGAGGCCTTTTTCGTGGAAATTGTCAGGAATTGCTGGTAGGCTAATAAACAACAGAAAGAGGATATCGTCATGAACAAGGGAATCAATGCACCGTTCCGCTATGACTATGTCGGAAGCTTCTTAAGACCACAGCGTCTGAAAAATGCCAGAGCGGACTATAAAACCGGAAAGATATCAAGGGAAGACCTGAAGGCTGTGGAGGATGAATGCATCATCGATCTTGTCAACAAGCAGAAGGCAGCCGGCTATCACGCCATCACCGACGGTGAATTCCGCCGTTCCTGGTGGCACATGGACTTCTTCTGGGGGCTCAACGGCATCGACTATGTCAATACAAAGGACGGTCTTCACTTCCATGGAGAAACGACCAAGGCAGAGGCTGCCGTCATTACTGGGAAGATCAGCGGAGAACATCATCCGTGTGTAG
>OMUX01000398.1 GCA_900314345.1 uncultured Erysipelotrichaceae bacterium
GTGATCCTGGTGGTCATTGCCGGCGCTGCCGGCTATGTCCTTTACACCGTAAAGGGCAGGGAGGTGAAGTGATATGATGCTGTTTCTGAAGGTTTGCTGGGAGTTCTTCAAGACCGGATTATTTGCGGTAGGCGGAGGACTTGCGACGGTTCCGTTTCTGAAGGAAATGTCACTCAAGTACGGCTGGTTCAGCATCTCTGATCTCATGACCATGCTTGCCGTATCAGAATCCACCCCGGGTCCCATCGGCATCAACATGTCCACGTATGTCGGCAATGTGATGTTTGATGCCCTGGGCGGTATCTTTACAACACTGTCACTGGTCGCACCATCCATCATTGTCTGCTGCATCATTGCAAAAGTACTCGAGCAGTTCAAGGACAGCAAGGTAGTCAAGGGTATCTTTGCAGGACTCAGACCTGCCGTTGTAGGCTTCATTCTTTCCGCTGTGGTATCCATTTACATCACTGCCTTGTTCCATGCGGATACATTCCAGACAACCCATGCTATCATGGATCTCTTCAACTGGAAGGCCATCATATTCTTCGGTTTACTGCTTGCTTTCTACAAATGGAAGCCGAATCTCCATCCGATCTTCTTAATCATCATCGCCGCTGCTGTCGGCATGGTCTTTGCCTTCTGACAAGGCATTCCTGCCGGTGGTAGAATATTCATGCTATGCATGAAGGAAGATATACCATCGGCACATTGTCAAAGCTCACTGGTATTCCACTGGATACGATCCGGCACTATACGGAACTGCAGCTTCTGCATCCAATAACGGAAGGCAGCTACCGGTACTACAGCAATGATGATATCTATGTGCTCTACCATATCCGTTCCTTCCGGCAGATTGGATTCTCCCTGGCACAGATCAGTGAGATGCTCAAGGCAGGAAGTGAACCGGAAGTACAGGATCCTCTGAAAGAAAGAATCAGGGAACGTGAGGAAAGCATTGCCAGGGCACAGAATGAACTGGCCTATATGAGAGGTCTTCTGCAGGAAACAGACAACTGCTTCAGGGAAGAAAGGATGGTAAAGGAGAACGAGCATGTATCCTTTGCCTACATCCGCCAGGATGCACAAGGTTCCTCTTCAAAAGAGCTTCTCGATGCCTGGGTGAATGCCATCCCGTTTGCCCAGCCTCATCTCATGCACAATACCAGGACCAGTGAAACACAGGCAGGCGGCTTTGCCATGTTTCCGGGATATACCGGCTATGTGAATGAGAAATATGAACTGTTTATGGCAGACCATGCCTTGTCCCTGTATCTGCTCGCAGATGAGATCAATGATGCCTTTGACCGGGCACAGGAACAGTTTGATGCCTTTGCCGGAGAAAACGGCTATGATCTGGATCCTGTGATCCACTGCTTCATCCTGCGGGCACGCCTGAAGGATGATCATCCACTGTTCATGGTCCGCATGATGGTGAAATATCAAGAATCCTCCTGAAATCATGCTTGACTCTGGGGTCGCCCCAGAGTGCAGACTGAATTCCGGGAGGAATTTTCATATCATGAAGAAAATCATCACATCAGCGTTAGCACTTTTCATTCTGTGCGGCTGTGCATCCAGCACTGCTGCAAGCACTGCGTCAGCCGAAGCTGACGCTTCCACAACACCTGCAGAAACAACAGCTGCAGAGACATCCGCACCGGCCGAGGCACCGGCAGAAACAGATACCGTCTCTTCTGCAACAGACCAGGGCAAGGGACTGCGCTTTGGCTTCTATGAGCAGAGCGATGCCGACAAGCAGGCAACCGTACTGGAGTACCTCAACGGAAACAACGGCAGCTATCGGAACATGATGCAGATGGCTACAGCATCCCTGTCCGGTGTTCCTACAGTTTCTTCTGTTGAGTTTGTCCTGGATCCGGAAAACTTCAACCTGTACGGTCTGTCTGAAGCAGGCACACAGAAGACCCTGGATCTTGCACGGAACCCGCTTTGTTCCGTGTACTGGACAAGACAGCTGAGACCGGAAGAGGAACAGGCAGGCTTGACCTACTTCTCAAGCTATGGCGTTCAGTTCACTGGAACAGCACACATCTTCACGGTGGATGAACTGCATGAAGATCCAACAGAACTGATTCATCTCTTTGATACCTATTACCCGACCATGCCGATGACCGCGGCTGTCTGGGCAAAGCAGGAGAATGATGAACAGAAGGCTGCCTACATTGAACAGGTACTGTCCCAGCAGGTTGTCTACAAGGTTGTTCCGGAAAAGATCGTCATCACACAGCCTTATATGCTGTTCATGGGTGCACAGTCTGCTTGTGCTGCCTTCACCACAAAGACAGACAATGGCTATGCATATCCGTTCCTGTCTGAGGGATTCCTCGATCAGATGATCAAGGACAAGCTGGACGATGAAGCATACAAGGCTATGATCGACCAGGTATATCCGGAAACAGAGATCACAGACGACATGAGTGAAGGGGACAAGACCAAGGCAGAACAGATCAATGCCAGCAGGGAGATCCTGCTTGGTGAGAATACCTGCGGTATTGTCACACAGGAAATCCTGACAAACTTCACACCGGCAGAATAATACAGAGTCTCCACAAACGAAGGAAGAGGAAGCTGAACCATAGCTTCTTCTTTTTTTACTTTTTATAGAA
>OMUX01000174.1 GCA_900314345.1 uncultured Erysipelotrichaceae bacterium
CCGATGGCAATACCGTATGCTCGCTTTTGAGCATTTATCTTGCCCTGAGCATGCTGGCAGACTGCACCGCTGATGCCTCACAGCAGCAGCTTCTGACATTGCTGGAGGCAGAGGATACGGAAAGCCTGAAGCAGGAAGCACAGCGGCTGTACCGGCAATACAATTTCCAGAAGATGCTCGATGAAGACGGCGCGCCGAAGGATGAAAAGGATCCGGACAAGGCACAGCTGATCTCAAAGGTATCTGATGCCCTGTTTGTCAACCAGGATGCAGGCCTGAAGAAGAAGGCGCTCAAGGACATTGAGAAAGACTTCAATGCAGATGTATACTCCGGCGTTCCCGGTACCGCAGAATTTGACAAGGTCTTCCGGGACTGGCTCAACGAAGCGACAAACAACCTCCTTCAGGAACAGGCGGACGGCATGAGTCTGGATCCGGATACGGTGCTTGCCCTGGCATCCGCCATCTATTACAAGGCTCCCTGGGTGAACAGCTTCTCTGAATATGAGACCGCAAAGGAAACGTTCCATTCTCCGGATGGAGACATCGAAGTGGATATGATGCATGAACAGGAATCCATGCTGTATGCAGCAAAGGACGCTTTCACTGCCGTGGCACTGGATCTGCATGATGGAAGCACCTGCTGGATCATCCTGCCGAAGGAAGGCAGGAATCCTTCGGATCTGAAGGAGGATGAACAGCTGTATGAACTGCTGGAATCAGGCAGTGAGTCAGACAATGTCACGTGGCAGGAGGTCAGTCTTTCCCTTCCGAAGATGGATATCACCTCGGAGATGAGCCTGGTGGACGGACTTCAAAGCCTTGGCATCACAGACGTCTTTGAAGCCGGCACTGCAGACTTCACTCCCCTCAGTGATTCTGACAATATCTTCGTCTCGGAAATCCAGCATGACGCAGGATTCACAGCAGATGAAGACGGTGTGGAAGCTGCCGCCTTCACCGTTGTCATGATGGAAGCGACAAGCATTGAGGAACAGGAACCCATCGAATTCACGGTTGACCGTCCCTTCCTGTTTGCCGTAACGGGCATGGATGGAACAATCCTCTTCGGCGGAAGCGCCGCAGATCCGCAGCCCTGAACTTCTTCTTGCAAAATCAACTGCTGACGTTCAGAATATGCTGTGCTGAAGAGGAGCATTATGAACAGGGACCGCAAAGGGGCATTTCTGACATTGTTCGGGGGATTCTGCTGGGGAGCCAGCGGCTCCATGGGACAGTATCTGTTTACAAGACAGGGCATGGACAGCCGGTGGCTGGTACCGATCCGTCTTGGTCTTGCCGGCATCATCCTGTTCCTGTACTGCCTGAAGAAGTACGGTGTGAAGAAGACGTTTGCACCATGGAGAACGAAGAAGGATGCCGTGGATCTTCTCATCTACGGTCTTGCGGGCATCTCCTGCTGTCAGTTCCTGTACTTCCTGACCATTCAGTTAAGTTCTGCGGCAATCGGCACGATCCTGCAGGATCTCTCGCCGGTCATGATCCTGCTTGTTTCATGCATGATGGCAAAACGGAAGCCGTTGTTCAATGAGATTCTGAGCATCATCCTGGCACTTGTAGGCGTATTCCTTCTGACCACACATGGTTCCCTGGATTCCCTGTCCGTGCCTGTCAGTGCACTGATCACCGGTGTACTTTGTGCAGTATGCGTCACCATCTACAACGTGGAACCGAAGCATCTTCTTGATACCTACCCCGTCACATTGCTGCAAGGATGGGCATTCCTGCTTGGTTCTTCGATGTTCACCCTGATCTTCCGCCCCTGGACCTTCCATTATGTGCCCAATGGCATGGGTTTATTGGGCATTGCATTTGTGGTTGTGGTCGGAAATGTACTTGCCTTTACGGCATACATGACAGGTGTTGCCCTGATCGGCCCGGAGAAAGGCATCCTGTATGGCTTTGCGGAGCCTGTCACAGCAGCAGTCATCTCCACCACGATGCTTGGTTCTCACTTCACCATCTATGATGCCCTAGGTTTTGCATGCATCTTCCTCATGATGGTATGCATCTCCTGGAAGCCGGAACACTCCTCAAAGACACAGACAGCAGGTCGTTGACCTGCTGTTTTCATGTATCCCTGCGGATCATCTCATGGATGACCTTGTTGCGGTATACGATGTCTTCTCTTCTGGTGAATCCCATCTTCTCCCAGAAGGCATTGCCGGCTTCATTGCGTGCAAACACCACAAGGGCTGCCTTGTGGATGCCAAGGGATTCCAGGGCAGACATGACCGTATCAACCAGCTGTGTTCCAATCCCCTGATGCCGGTATTCCTCCCTGACACAGGTGTGGTAGATATACCCTCTTCTGCCATCGCTTCCTGCCATGACGGCACCGATGAGCCTTCCTTCTTCTTCACAGACAAAGCAGGTATCCGGATTCCTTGCAAGGAATCTCTCAATGCCTTCCCTGCTGTCATCCAGGTTGTTGAGTCCCATGCCATGGCAGGAAAGCCAGAGATCAAGCAGATTGTCATAGTCACGTATCACAAGCGGTCTGATGTTCATGGAAGAAGCCTCCTCTTTTACAAAGTATACGGCACAAAAGAAAAAGCCTCTCGCACAGGCTTTCTCTTTTTAAGGGGATTGATCTGTCAGTTTGACTGGGAAAGGGGGTCCAGCCATGCCAACGCAGAACCTATTATCTGTCTGCATTGTCATGATACTAAGACGTACCCGCAATAATATGTCAGAAATGCGGAAAATTATGTGATTATCCGATCACAGGCATTTTTCATCGTAGTGCACCAGGATGGTATTCACTTCATAGAGGTCATGGATGCCGTTTTCAATGCAGTATCTGACAATGATGTCCGATCTGCTGGAACTGGTCAGGGTCCATCCCGCACTGGCCAGAAGATCCCTTGTTTCATCCAGGTTCAGTCCCAGGCCAAGACACAGAGCAAGCACGGTGTTCTTCTTCGGGATGTAGTCCTCGCTGCAGCGGATCTTGGAGAACAGCTTCCGGTCGATGTTTGCCCTGTGGTATACCTCAGGATCATCCAGGCCTCTTGCATCAATCATACGGAACAGACGCTCCTGGAATGTCTCACCTGGATGGTTCACAAGATCATCCAGGGTTTCCCTGCGCTTTTCCTTCCGTCTTCTCTTTCCTTCTGAGG
>OMUX01000014.1 GCA_900314345.1 uncultured Erysipelotrichaceae bacterium
TTGCATCCTATGAACTTGCCAAGAAGATGCAGATGAAGCGGGTGCTGATTTTGACTTTTAAGCCTGCTGTCGAGGATTCGTGGGAATCCGACTTACTTACTCATGTTGATTTCAAAGGGTGGCAGTTCTATTCCTCCAAATACGGCAAAGCACATAATATCAGGCCAGAAAAGCTGGATCAGGATCGCCCGATTGTGTGCTTTGGCTCTTTTCAGGATTTCCTTGGCACTGACGAAAACGGTGGCATCAAGGCCAAAAACGAATGGGTTCATACAACCAACTGGGACCTCGTTATCTTCGATGAATACCATTTTGGCGCATGGCGTGAAAATGCGAAGAAGCTGTTCTATCAGGAAGATGAAGATAATTATGACAGCTTCGATCTTGAAAAGTATAAAACCGAAGAGGCAGACAACGCTTATAACGAGACATTTCTGCCGATTACCACAAACTATTACCTTTTCCTTTCTGGAACGCCATTCCGTGCATTAAACACCGGAGAATTTGTTGAAAACCAGATTTATTCCTGGACCTACACCGATGAGCAGAACGCCAAGGAAAAGTGGCCGGAGATGCATCCGAACGAGCCGAATCCGTATGCATCGCTACCGCGAATGATCATGATGACCTATAAGCTGCCTGACGAATTGGAACGGGTGGCCAAAGGCGGCGAATTTGACGAGTTCGATTTAAATGTATTCTTTAAAGCCAAAGAGGAAACAGATGGCGATCCGAATACAGCCAGATTTGTTTATGAAAATGAGGTTCAGAAGTGGCTGGATATGATTCGTGGTGCTTATCTGCCCATGTCTATCGATGACTTGAAACGTGGTTCAGGGAAGCCAGTTATGCCTTTCAGCGATACACGTATGCTCAATGTGCTATCGCATACGCTCTGGTTTCTGCCAAACGTAGATTCCTGTTATGCCATGCGGAATCTGCTGATGCAGAAGCAGAATGCTTTCTATCACGATTATAAGATTAACCTGTGCGCTGGGTCATCCGCCGGAATCGGGTTGGCGGCAGTACAGCCTGTGCGTGATTCAATGGATCCTCCGCTGGAAACGAAAACCATTACTTTGTCATGCGGTAAACTGACCACCGGTGTCACGATCAAGCCTTGGACAGGTATCCTGATGCTTCGTAATCTGTCCTCGCCTGAGACATATTTTCAGGCTGCTTTCCGTGTGCAGTCGCCTTGGACTATCAAAGACGATAACAATCACGAGGAAATCATCAAGAAGGACTGTTACGTTTTCGATTTCGCAGTCAACCGTGCATTACGGGAAATTGCTGATTATTCCATGCAGCTGAATGTTAATGAGTCAAATCCTGAGAAGAAGGTGGGGGACTTTATTCAGTTCCTTCCTGTTCTTGCCTTCGACGGATCGGCAATGGTTCCGATTAACGCCTCCGCTATTCTCGACATTGTGACAGCGGGCACCTCTGCATCGCTTCTTGCACGCCGCTGGCAGTCTGCGCTGTTGGTTAACGTGGATAATGCCACACTTGATAAGCTTCTGCACAACGAGAAAGCCTTGGCTGCTCTTATGGGCATCGAAGACTTCCGCTCATTGAATTCAGATATTGCTACGATCATCAACAAATCTGAACATGTTAAGGATGTTAAGCGTGAGCATGAGCATCTGACCCCGAAGGAGGAAAAACAGCTTTCCGAGGAAGAAAAAGAAAGCAAAAGTGCTCGCAAAGTTCTTCAGAAGAAACTCATTAAGTTGGCTACTCGTGTTCCGATCTTCATGTATCTGACAGATTATCGTGAAATGTCTTTGAGGGATGTCATTACGAAAATCGAACCTGCATTATTCACAAAGGTTACCGGACTCACTTTGGATGACTTTGAGTTGTTGGTCAGCCTTGGTGTATTCAATGATTCCGTCATGAATGACAGCATTTATAAGTTCAAGCGGTACGAAGACAATTCTCTGACTTATACAGGTGTGAATAAGCATGCCACGGATGAGAGCGTCGGTCTGTTTACAACAGTAATTTCCCGTGCCGAATATGATCGTATGGCTAAAGAACAGGGTCTTAGCATTGAGAAACCAGACTTCTC
>OMUX01000032.1 GCA_900314345.1 uncultured Erysipelotrichaceae bacterium
ACTGACCACTGATTTAAAGTAGTTTGAGGTCGCTGCTCACCTCAAGATTCTGTGGTGCCTATTTCGGCCTCACCTCATCCAATTGTGGAGCGCCAATAAACATTGGAGTACAAGAAAAGCAGTGCATCAAATGAACGACACACTGCTTAAGTGTGATGCTATTTACGATAATAAACCTGGATGCTGCTTGAAACATCAACAACAAGATAGCTATTTTCTACAAGCTTGCCATCAACTGCTGAAACCAGTTCTTTGCCATCTATGTTGTTGTACAAGCACTGTTTGTTATTACTGCTATCAGTTACAACAACTTCAATACCACCGGTCTCAAAATTTTTCTTTGTCTCATCGTATGTGGTAATAGGATTAGCTTCAGTCAGTTCATTATACTCAGCCTTAATGCCATACTTGTAGAAGAACGATGTCAATGTCGTAATGTCACTGATATCAGATTGGTGTATTGTCACAGCTTGAATAGGCTCAGGCCCATACGTAGGTTCAACAGTAGATCCTCCCCCGTTATCCGGTGCAGCAGTTGCAGTCTTTGGTCCTTTTGATACTCTGTATGCAATTCTGGAATTCAGATTCAATGGACGTTCACAGCCATTGCCTTGATCTGATGTTCCATACATGCACGCAATTTCAATGATACCATCTTCCGGAACTGTGTCGCTGTACTCTCTGTTTGCGAACTCACCATATTCACCTGCCTGAATATCAGCTCCCTTGGAGTTGAATTCATCACATTTTGCCTTCAGTTCCAGATAGTTCTTGCCAATCCATTCCTTGGTATTTGTCTCCAGAATCGGCAGATACAGGGAGATTGTCAGTTCCAGTACAGAACCGGAATCCACTGTAGTATTCGGTGCGATGGACTGATTGACCACAGAGCCTTCCGGAAGTTCGTTATATATGGACTTCGTAACGACTGTCAGTTCATTCTTGGGATCACCCTGCCATGCGGCGAGCTGTTCCTTTGTATAACCGACAAGATTCGGTACCAGAACACCCTTGCCCTTGGAGACAACGAATGTGATGGTTGTGCCTTCATCCACAGTCTGTCCGGATGCGATGGACTGAGAGATGATATACCCCTTTTCAATCGTATCGGAGTTCTGCTCTGTCTTCACCGCCACAAGCTTCTTCTGCGTTGCCCATGTCTCTGCCTCTGCATAGGTCTTGTTGGCAAAGTTATCCATGGTCACCTGTCCTGCAGGTGCAGCACCCTTGGATACCTTGATCGTTAATGATGTACCTCTGGTGAAGTCATCCTCTGCGACATTCTTGAGATCATAGGAAATAACCTTTCCTTCCTCTACCGTCGTGGAATACTCTGTTGAGATCTTTGCCTTGGAGAGCTTGTTCTCATCAATCCATGACTGGATCTCATCCTTTGTCATGCTCTTGAGATCCGGGAAGGAAATCTTCTCTGCAGGATCAGGTCCGGCGGAGATTGTCAGGGTGATCGGTGTATCTGGCTTGATCTTCTTGCCTGCCTCCACGGACTGTTCCATGACAACATCCTTGTCATATTCCAGGGAATACTCCGGCTCGCTTGTGGCGATGGCAGAAGATTCCATCTTGTTCTGTCTTGCCCAGGTGCTGACATCACTCAGCTTCTTGCCGACAAAGTCCGGCATGGTGATCTTCGGCGCAAAGGCAAAGAACCAGATGGCAAACACCACAGCCGCTGCCGCAATGATCAGGCCGATGATGGCACCCTTCTTCAGCTTCTTCTTAGGCTGGGATACCGGGATCAGCTTTTCCTCCTGGAAGGAATCCGGTGTACCGTCCTCACTGTCATAGGCATCCTCTGCGGAAAACTGTCTGGGGACTTCCTTGATTTCCTTCTTCTGAGATACTTCTTCCCTGACAGGTTCTTCCTGCACAGGCTCCGGTGTTTCTTCCTTTTCTTCCGGAACAGCTTCCTCGATCACTTCATCGAGGTCTCCTTCCACATGCTTATTCTCATGCCGGGTGCTGACAAAATCATCGATGCTGTCGATCTTTGTCCGCTCTCCGCGTTTCTTGGCACTGACTTCTTCCGCCAGTGCACTCATGAAATCCTTCTTCTCTGCCATTTCTCAATACTCCAGATCATGCAATATCATGCAGGACGCCGCCCTTCAGCAGCACCCTGTGATCACTCAGTTTCGATACTTCGTTGGAATGCGTCACCGCAATGACTGTTTTACCATACTTTTCCGCAAGCATCTGGAAAAGACGGATGACTTCCTGCTCTGTTTCAGAGTCCAGGTTGCCGGTGGGCTCATCGGCGAAGATCAGATCCACGTTTGCCGCAATGGCTCTGGCAATGGCAATACGCTGCTGTTCACCGCCGGAAAGCTTTGTCACAAGACGGTCTGCCTTGGTATTGACGATGCCAACCATATTCAGCAGTGCATATGCCAGTTCCTTGTGGTTGGGCGGAAGCTTGTTGTCTGTTTCCGTCATTGCCAGCATGATGTTCTCCACACCGGTGAGATAGGAAATCAGGTTGTAGGACTGGAAGACCACGCCGATCTTGTTCCGGCGGTACTGGTACAGTCCCATCTTGTCGATGTCCTCGCCTCTGTAGAACACATTGCCGCTTTCCTGTTTGTCCAGGCCTGCCATGATGGAAAGCAGTGTTGTCTTTCCGGAACCGGAAGGTCCAAGGATCGTATAGAACGTTCCTTCCTGGAAATCATAGGAAAGTCCCTTGAGGATCTCTCGTTTGAAACCGCCGTCGATATATCCGTAGTGAAGGTCTTTCAGACTCAGGATTACATTGTTGTTTTCACTCATCTTACGGCCCTCCTTAATTCTGCTCCAGCAGGATCTGCTTCGGATTGAGACGCATGATCATGAAGCTCGGGATCACGATGGAAATCAATACCACACCTGCACCGATGACAAATATCTCACCGATCAAGGCAGGGGATACGCTGACATGGTACTGGGAGAGCATATCCTCCTGTGTCACCGTCGTGAAGTATTCCGGACTGTCAGACCAGTAATAATTGTTGTCATTGGTGTTGTCGCCATACTGGGCATCATTGGTTGTCTGGTAGGCAAGCACTTCATCACCCACCTTGCCGGCAAGCAAGGATCCGGATACCGAAGCGATGCCGAAGCCGATGACTGCCGTGATCAGAAGCTCCACAAACAGCTGAGCAACAACCTTTGCCTTGGAAACACCGATGGAAAGCAGCACGCCGATCTCATATTCACGTGTCTTAAGTGTCAGGGCAGTGACAAGGGAAATGATGACCACTGCATTGACGATGACGATGGTGACGATGATGTTGGCGAAGAAGCTTAACGTATCCAATGGCCTTGCCATCTTCTTGAATGTCTCGTTGTTGGCATTGAGCTTTGTATACTGTGCAAGATCTCCGGTATGGTCCTCAACGAACTGATCCACTTCCAGAGGATCATTCAGAAGGTACACAACCTTGGAAGGTGTATCGTAGTTTCCCATGAACTGTTCCGGTGTCAGGTCACCGACAGACTCCGGGGATGTCTGCTTGTAATAGTTGTAATTCACCTGGGAATAGTCATTCATCCAGTCCACATACGTGGAATACGGAATCAGAACAATATTCTTCGGTGATTCATACGGAGACATCCACTTGTAGTTCTCAGCCGTCGGATCCACATCATTCACTGTGGTATAAATACCGACGATCTCAAATTCATGCATGGTGCTGGAGGCGTCAAACCCTGCCTCCTGCAGCTGGTGCTGGGTATAGGAATCCGCAATATCCAGTGTGATGGAGTCACCCACACGCAGATTGTTCTGATCCGCCAGTTCCTTGGTGATGCAGACACTGTCCGCATTGTTGTCGATGTCATCCTGATCAATGAACCTTCCGCTGTCGATCGTCCAGGTTCCCTCTGCCATCTCAATCATGTTGGGATAAAGCGTGGCATAGAGCATGATGTTGGGATCCTTGTATTCGATCTCATTGCCGTTTTCATCCGTCATGTAGGATTCTCCGCGGTCAGCCTCATTGCCTATCGGCACATTGTCAAAGCCTGAAGAATACGCCTGCCAGTTGGTAAAGAAGTTAAATGCCTTCACCCGCTCATCCTGCGACAGCTTGATGGCAGTATCCTTGTCAAGCTGCGGGAAATGATTGTATGCCTCGTTCTGTTCATCTGCGTCTTCAATGCTTTCAACGTAGTTGTAGAAGGCATCATAGTCCACTTCATAGCTCACGGCAGCCCGCATGGACTTCCGTGTCAGTACCTTTGCATTGTCTGCCGCCTGTGAAATACCCAGTCCCAGAATGACCAGGTTTCCGATCAGGAAGAACGTGATGACAAGCAGAATGGATTTCACCCTTCTGCGGCTCACATACTTCAGTGCGCGCTGGAAAAAATTCATATTGCTTTGTTCCCCCTCTCGTCTGCCGTCCCCATTATAACCCTAACTTCTGATAAATATAACCTCGTAATGTTGTGAATCTTATATTGCCAAGC
>OMUX01000376.1 GCA_900314345.1 uncultured Erysipelotrichaceae bacterium
CTCAGCCAATTCATGAGTGACTGTGAAATTTCATAGTATGGAACAGTGGCATGGTGAAGGAAATGTATGTCTGCACTGCTGATGTCATGTCATAATTCCTGTAGACGGAGGTGAACCATGAATACATTCATCTGCTATGCAAAATGCAGCACGTGTGCCAAGGCAAGGAAGTGGCTTGACAACAATGGCATTGCCTACAATGAAAGACCGATCAAGGAACAGAATCCCACGGCTGAGGAACTTCACACATGGATAAAGAAAAACGGTCTGGATGTCAGAAAGTTCTTCAATACCAGCGGACAGCTGTACCGCAGCCTGAACCTGAAGGAAAAGCTGAAGACCATGTCTGAGAAGGAAATGATTGATCTGCTTGCCACAGACGGCATGCTGGTCAAGCGCCCGATCCTTGTGAGTGACAAGGCTGTGCTTGTCGGCTTCAAGGAAGCGGAGTGGGCTGAGACGCTGAGGTAGTCTATGCAGCATGAATGCAGAATCACGGTGCTTGATACCAAATGCTTCAAAGATTATCAGGAACAGTATCTTGCCGACCCTCATTCTGGACCGTGCCCTTTCTTCCACAAGGGAGATGTGTTTGTCCTGAAGAGAACACCGCAGCAGGATGATTTCTACCACCTCATGAACGGGAACTTCTGCGGTGAGGCATGGGATGCCATCAGCCGGTATGTGTATACCGCTCTGCAGGGCGGCTCCATCATGCATGGCTGGACGAATGATGAGCGGATGATGATTGCCTGCTGCAATGACGGTACCCGCCCGGTCATCTTCAAAATTGAGCGGATTGATATTCCGGAAACAGAAGAAGAGAAGCGGTGGCTGGAACAGCAGGATTTCAAGAACAGGGCAGAGGATGCCTATACGGGATGAAGAACATGAGCTGTTTTCTTTGAAAGAAGAGAACGGCTTTTTTCATGAAAATGAAAGAAAAATGCAGAAATCCATCATTCCGGCATCTGCACTGGGAAACAGTGCTCCTATAATAAGTGTCAAATATCCATGTTAGGAGGGAATTCTGCATATGAAGTCAGTGAAGATGGCAGTGATCGGACTTGGGCATGTAGGTGCCCATGTAGCCTGGATGATCGTCAAGGAAGGACTGGCAGACGAGCTGGTCCTGATTGACAGCAATGAGGCAAAGGCAAAGAGTGAACGACAGGATTATGTCGATGCGGCAATCTATCTGCCGCATAAGGTAAAGATCACCGTCGGAGACTACAGCGATCTTGGCGATGCGGATGTCATCATCAATTCGACCGGAAAGATCACATTGTTGATCGGATCGAACAACCGTGATTCTGAACTGAATTACTGTGTTCCCAATGTCAGAACATATATTCCGAAGATCAAGGCATCCGGCTTCCATGGTATTCTGATCAATATCACGAATCCCTGCGATGTCATTACGCGTGAGTTTGCCAAAGGACTTGGCCTTCCGAAAGGACATGTCTTCGGCACCGGCACCGGTCTTGACAGTGCAAGACTGATCTCATCCCTGGCAGACCAGACAGGTGTATCGCCGAAGTCCATTACCGCATACATGATCGGCGAGCATGGCAATGCACAGATTGCCGCATGGTCGGCAGTCTCCTTCAATGGCAAGCCTTTGAAGGAACTGGAAGACCGTCCGGAATTCAGCTTTGATCATGATGCCTTGCAGAAAAAGGCGGTCATGGGCGGCTGGGTGACATTCTCCGGCAAGCATTGCACGGAATATGCCATTGCCGCAACAGCTGTCCGGGATGCATATGCGGTGCTGCATGATGAAAAGCTCATCGTTCCGGCAAGCATGGAACTGGACGGGGAATACGGTGAGAAGGATGTCTTCGCCGGTGTGCCGTGTGTATTAGGCAAGGATGGTGTGGAAGAGGTGCTGGAACTGAACCTGAGTGAAGAAGAAAAGGCAAAGTTCCATGATTGCTGTGAATCCATCCGGAAGAACTTTGCCAAGGCGGATGCATTGAAATAAGGACAATATGAAAAATGATGACTCTCATGCGAGCCATCATTTTTCGTAATGTGCCAATGGTTCCGGCTTCCCGTAGAAGAAGCCCTGGATCAGTCCGCATTCACATTCCTTCAGGAACTCCGTCTGTTCCTTTGTCTCAGCCCCTTCACACAGACTGATGCTGTTCATGTGGTTGATCATATGCACAAGATCCTTTACGATCTTCCTGCTTTCCGGGGAACGGTCCAGGTTGCGCATGAACATCATATCCATCTTGATGACATTGAAGTCTGCATTCTGCAGCAAGGACAATGAAGAATAACCGGATCCGAAGTCATCCATCCACACCTGATAGCCCAGAGCATGGAACTGATTCACGGCATCCAGCACCACATCGAGATCCTGTGTAAAGGCGGATTCCGTGATCTCGATGGCAATGCGGGTAGGGGAGACTCCTGCTTCCGTTACGATGTCATTCACGGCTTTGACCAGATCCATCTTGATCAGGTCATTCCTGGAGAAGTTGACGGATACCACAGGAGCAGGAAGATCCATGATGCCTTTTTCCTCTGCTTCCTTCATGTCAGTAACAACATGTTTCAGAATGCAGAGATCCACGGCATCGGTCAGCTGTGCATCTTCCAGAACAGGGATGAACGATCCCGGCGGCATGAAGCCTCTGACGGGATCAATCCATCTGGCAAGAGCCTCCATGCAGGCACGCTTTCCTGTCTGAGTGCTGATGATCGGCTGATAGTAAGGAATGATCCATCCTTTTTCACATGCCTCTTTGACATGACTTTTCAGATAATTGGCATTTTCCTGGTTCCTGCCGAATTGATCGTCATACCAGCAGAATACCGTGCTGCTTCCTCTGAGGCTGTCGCAGGCTGCCTTGGCATTGTCACAGACGACAGCGGCTGCTTCTCCAGGATGATACAATGCGGCACCGATGCGGACATTCACGTTCCTTCCTGCAGATGTATTGATCTCATCAGGAATACGGCTGATGGCAGCGGGCACCTCATCTCTGTAGCAGAAGACAATGAAGTGATCTCCGCCGACATGACAGACAAGACGTGCAGGGAACTGATCTTTCAGTACTTCAGCAATTTTTCTGAGGAGATCATTGCCTGCTTCATAGCCATAGCTTCTGTTGTACTGCTTGAAGTTCTCCAGATCGATGTAGAGGAAGACACAGGAGGCATCCCCACCGGAAATACGGTTGAGAATAATCGCGCTGCGTTCCAGGAACGGTGTGAATTTCAGGAGACCGGTATTCCGGTCACGGAGCGATTCATCTGCTTTGCCGGAGATGCTTGATGTGGCTTCCCTGAGCTTTTCCGGGGAATACACGCCGCCGTCCAGGATGTGGGAGCCGGCGGTCTCTGTTTCACTCTGCAGGATTCTGGCATTGAGATAGGCAAGGTGTTCCATGTCGGACAGGGCTTTAGTGTCCTGCATGCTGCCGCTGACATGGCCGAAGGCCGCAGACAGTGCAAGCTGTCCCTTTGCAGGATGTGCAAGGCTCTTGAGACATTGCCGGCACATGCCTCCCGCGTCATCTTCTTTTTTCAGATAGACAGCAGCGGATCCGCTGCGGCTGATGTAGACCTGTTTTTCCGGGAAGGAAGAACGCAGTGCTTCTCCGAACTGCTTCATGATTCTTTCCCCGATCTGTTCACCATACTGATCCAGAAGAACCCTGTAGTAATCAACCACACCGCAGACGATGACAATGTCCTGGTTCAGATAGTTCCGTGCATGTTCATGCATGGCATAGCTGTTGTACAGGCCGGTGGTTTCATCGGTCTCGGCTGCTTTCTTTTCCCTTAGAAGACCACGCAGCATGCTTCTTTTAAGATCTGATGTGACAAACAGGATGACCAGGGCACCCAGGAAGAATTCAACGGAATGCACGGCATCCAGGCTGTGGAATGCCGGATTCTTGAAGCACACGCAAAGCGCCAGGAAGACAGCTTCCAGAATGACTTCCAGAACCATCAGATGTGCCGGGACATCCGTGATGAAGATGACCGGCATCAGCATCAGCAGAAAATACGTCAGGGTTGCTTCATCTTTGTATATGACGGTGCCGGTGAACAAGGCGGCTGCCAGCACCGGCAGTATCCCCGCATACAGCACCTTCTTCGGCTGATCGAGATCCTTTCCGCCATGCTGGTACCAGATCCACATGAACACAACCCAGGCAATGCTGAGAAGATCGCTGATGACGCTGATTGTGCTGAGACCGCGGGAAAAATTCAGAAGAAGCTTGAAGAACAGCAGGAACAGGATTGCAATTTCATATCCTGCAAAAGCACGCTTATTGAACTCCTTGACCTGTTCTTCTGCTTCCTTGTATTCCGGTGCTTCCAGCATCAGTCTGAGATGTTTCATATTCTCTCCTGTCCCTCGTCAGGAATATCAATGATAAGTGTGAATTGTTAAAACTATTGTAGAAGCACGCTCAGTTTTTTGTAAACATTGCAAAGTGAGAAAAAGAAGAACAGGAAGAAATAACGGAAAATATTTACATTTGATTTTCTGAAATAATTTTATTGACTAATGTAAACAATTACACTATTCTCTTAGTAGCTTCAGGGAACAGGAGAGTAGTCTGAAGACATGCCGAAAGCGAGCCGGAGTCTGGTGGAAGTCCGGCGGGTGATGTTCAGATGAAGCGCACCTGGGAGAAGGCTTTCCTCAAAGGAAGGTCCGTAAAGCCGGCGTTAACGGGAAGAGAGGTCCTGCAGGTTCTGCGGGGCAACCAGAGTGGTACCACGGAATGATTCCGCCCCTGGGCTGTATGTGTTCAGCCTGCGGGCGGTTTTCTTGTAAGGAGGGGTGTGCATGGCACGACGAAACAGGAAAGGAATCACAGGAATCTGACAGCCGTATCAATGCAATGATTCAGAACAAGAAAAGGGAGAAGGAAAAGAATATGAAGAAGATTCAGAAGATTGCTGCAGCAGCACTTGCACTTACAATGATATTCGGTGCCGCAGGATGTGGGTCGGGAGGTTCCGCAAAAGGAGAGGCAAAGAACATCGTCATCGGCATCTCACCGGACTATCCGCCGTATGATGACCTGACCACAAGCGGCGAGCTGACAGGCTTTGACTACGATATGGGTGAATGGCTGTTCAACTGGATGAGTGAGAACGGCTACAGCTACACACATGAATGGAAACAGCTGTCCTTTGATACCATCATTTCCGCCATTCAGGCAGACCAGGTGGATCTGGGCATCTCCGGCTTCACCTATGACAAGGACCGCAAGGTTCTCTTCTCGGATACCTATCTGACATCCGGCGAGGTAGCTCTTGTTACAGCGGACTCTGACATTGCAGCGCTGGATGATCTCAAGGGCAAGAAGATCGGTGCTCAGCTTGGCACAACCGGTGAACAGTGTGCGAATGAAGTGGAAGGCGCAGATGTCCACGCAGAGTCTGACATGGGCATTCTGGTTGAGTCTCTCAAGGGCGGTGCTCTGGATGCCGTCATCATGGATGAGGCAGTCGGTGAGAACTATGAAGCAACCGGAAACTTCAAGGTTGTGGATGGCAAGCTTCTGGACGAAGACAACTACATCATCGCCAAGGAAGGAAACACAGAGCTTATGGATGCTGTGAACAAGGCTCTGGCTGCCTTCAAGGAAAGCGATGACTATGCAAAACTGAAGGAAAAGTACGGTCTGTAAGATGTCTGATATCTTTACCAGAGACAATCTGCTGTTCATGGTCAAAGGAGCAGGGTTTTCCCTGCTTCTTGCCATCGGCGGCCTTGTGATCGGCACCGTGATCGGTGTGTTGATTGCGGCAGCCAAGATGTCGAAGAACACCGTCGCAAAGGTTGTCGGCAACGTGTATGTGGAACTGTTCCGCGGCACCCCGATGCTATTGCAGGTCCTGTTCTTCTACCTTGGCATTCCGGTCATCTACCAGAGGATCACCGGCACCAGGATGAGTGCAGATCCCTACATCGTCGGCCTTGTGGCACTGTCCTGCAACTCCGGTGCCTACCAGGCAGAGCTGATCCGCTCCGGCATCAATGCCGTGGACAAGGGACAGTGGGAAGCCTGCGAAACACTGGGCATTGACCATCACACCATGATGAAGGAGATCATTCTGCCCCAGGCGTTCAAGAACATCATTCCGCCGCTGACCTCTGAGTTCATCACATTGATCAAGGATTCCTCCCTGATCTCCAACATCGGTGCCCTCGAGCTTCTCTACAGTGCTCAGGTGCTTGGCAAGAAATACTATGACTATCTGGATCCGCTCTTGATGGCAGGTCTTCTGTACCTGATCATGACATTCATCGCATCCAGGCTTTCCGCAAAGATTGAAAGGAGGATGGCTGTCAGTGACTGAGGGGAAAGTAAAGATCAAGGTCAGCCATCTGGGCAAGAAGTTCGGAAGCCTGCAGGCCTTGTCTGATATCAATCTTGAGGTTCATGAAAAGGAAATCGTTTCCCTGATCGGACCTTCCGGTTCCGGAAAGAGCACCTTGTGCAGATGCATCCATGGCCTTGAAACACCGGATGAGGGTGAAGTGTATATCGACGGCGAGAAGATGGATCCTTCCAATAAGGCGGAGTATGCAAGGCAGAGAGCCAAGATGGGCTTTGTCTTCCAGCACTTCAATCTCTTCCGCAACAAGACCGTGCTGGAAAACTGCATGCTTGCCCAGACAACCGTGGCACACAGGACACCGCAGGAAGCAGAAGATACTGCCATGAAGTATCTGGACAGGGTCGGTCTTGCAGGCAAGCGTGATTCTTATCCTTCCAAGCTTTCCGGAGGTCAGCAGCAGCGTGTTGCCATTGCAAGGGCGCTGTGCATGGATCCCCAGGTCATGCTGTTTGATGAACCGACCTCTGCCCTTGATCCGGAGATGATCAAGGAAGTACTGGATGTCATGAAGGAACTCGGAGCCTCCGGCATGACCATGATCGTTGTCACCCATGAAATGGGATTTGCCCGCAAGGTCGGCGACCGTGTGGTATTCCTGGACGGGGGAAAGATCATCGAGGAAAATGAATCCGAGGCATTCTTTGCACACCCGCAGACAGAACGTGCACAGTCTTTCCTCTCCAAAATCTTCTATGATTAATGTATGGAGCTGAATGTATTCTCAACTGAACAATGGATGACGGACCATGAAGGCTCCGCAATCTTCAATCTGACGGACACCTGTGTCCGTCCTTTGATGTTATCGGAACTGCAGGCCATGGACCATGATCATCTGCTGGACCATATCACCATGGACTACGGCACCATAGCAGGAGATCCAAGGCTGAGAAAAGAGATTTCAGCCCTGTATGAGAATGCAGATATTGATAACATCACCCTGGCCAATGGCTGCAATGAGGCAAACAAGCTGGTCATAGAGACGTTGCTTGAAAAAGGCGACAGGGTCATTACATTCACGCCCGGCTATCAGCTTTTTACAAGCTATCCGGAAAGCATGGGCTGTTGTGTCACTGCATTGAAGCTCTATGAAGAAAAAGGCTGGCTTCCGGATGAAACAGAACTGGGAAAAGCGTTTGAACAGCCGGTGAAACTGGTGATTCTCAATCAGCCCAACAATCCCACAGGCACGGTCTTTCCCCTGGCACTTCAGGATAAGCTCGTTGTCCTGTGCAGGAAATGGAATGCATGGCTTCTGGTGGATGAGGTATACCGCACACCACAGCTCCCCAGTGTGAGTGATTCCTATGCCTATGGCATTTCCACAGCTTCCCTTTCCAAAACCATGGGGCTGGCCGGCCTGAGATTAGGGTGGATCAAGGGACCGGAAGACCTGATCCATGCCATCAACTACAGGCGTGACTATTCCCTGATTTCAACAGGGCCTCTGATTGACACCCTGGGGCTTGTGGCCATGCAGAACAGGGAATTCCTTCAGAAAAGGGCGGACTCCATTATTTCCAGGGCAAGGCAGGCAGTATCGGAATGGCTGGAAACAGAGAACAAGTGTTCCTTGATTATGCCGAAGACAGGAACCGTATCCTTTCTCAGGTATGATGCAGATATTCCGAGTGCAGAACTCTGTGAACAGCTGCAGGAACAGTACGGTGTGTTCTTTGTGCCGGGAAGCTGCTTTGGCTGTGAGCATCATGTGCGGCTGAGTTTTACCAAGGATCCGGAATACATGAAGGAAGGACTTCAGAGATTCAGTCAGTATCTCAGGGAGAGCGGGAAGTGAGATTCCTGCTTTTTCTTTTGAACAGCATACATGATCAGAATCAATTCTTTCCTTTTTCCCGGCGCAAGGA
>OMUX01000134.1 GCA_900314345.1 uncultured Erysipelotrichaceae bacterium
AAACCTGTCCGTTGCAATACGCTGTCTTAATCATGTGTTCCTGCCTCTTTTCTGACTTTGTCCTCATAGAACAGCGGCATGTTTTCATCCACTGTTCCTTCCCCGAAGTTCCTTGCCTTGTAGTCCTTCAGCAGCCTGAAGTATGTATTGGACAACAACAGGATCACAAAGACGTTGATGAATGTCGGAACAGCAGAGGTGATATCAACGATCGTCCAGATAAAGCCCTGGTTGTTCGTCTTGACAAGATAGATCGTCCACAGAAGACCCGGCAGTGCACGGCATGCATAGAACACCTTCATCAGCACTTTGGAGACCGGTGTTTCCTTCTTGTTCATATGCCCGAGGATTGCCAGATAGTATGTAAACCAGCCGCCGCCGGTTGTGGTGGTGAAGATGACCATGATCACTGCCAGAAGAGCAGCCCCTATCATGCCAAGGGATGACTGGAAGGCGGTGATTGCCAGTGTTCCGCCGTTCGTGCCGTTTGCCCACTGTCCGGAAAGAAGGATGGAAATGCCGGTGATGGAGCAGACGATGAATGTATCGAAGAAAACCTCGAAGGAACCCCAGTTGCCCTGCTCTACAGGATGCGGCGTCCTTGCACTGGAATGGATCATCGGAGAAGTACCCCAGCCTGCTTCATTGGAGTAGACGGAACGTGCAACGCCGGTCTGGATCATCTGTGCCATGGTTGCCCCGGCAAAGCCGCCAACAGCAGCTCTTCCGGTGAATGCATCATGGAAGATGGAGGCAATCACAGAAGGAACATTCTGTACATTGACGAAGATCATGGCAATGCCCATGAAAAGATACAGAATGGACATGAACGGAACAAGCTTTGAGAAAATGGATGCGATCTTCTTCACACCGCCGTCCGTGATGATGTAGTCAATGACCGTGATCACCACAGCCATCAGGATAATGCCTTCGATCGTCAGCCCGCCGATCTTCACATCGCCAAGATTGAATGCCCCGGCAACAACCTGGGCAGCCGTCAGGGTGGAGGAAGTGACGAAGTAGGTGGAGAAGATGCCGATGCCGAAGATCACCGCAGGAATCTTCCATGCCTTGCCCCAGTGCCTCTCCTGGCCAAGACCGTATTCCATATAGTAGGTCGGGCCGCCTGCCGTTGTGCCGTCCTTGTTGGTATGACGGTAGTACAGACCTAAGGTTACCTCAACATTCTTGATGATCATTCCGAACAGGGCGGATACCCACATCCAGAACAATGCACCGGCACCGCCTGCCGCAACAGCCGTTGCCACACCGGCGATATTGCCGAAGCCTACGGTACCGCCGACCGCGGTGCAGATCGCTTCAAACGGTGTGATGGTGCCAACCTTTGTCTCATCAGCATTCGCCGTTCCATGGAAGATCTTCCCCACGGTGTTCTTCATGATGAAGCCGAAGTGGCTTACCTGGAAGAACATGGAACGGATGGAGAAATATACACCGGTGCCAAGGATCAGCACCAGAAGCGGTGTGCCCCAAAGGACTCCATCCAGCCAGCCTAAGAAGTTGATCATACAGTTTTCCTCCCCTTGTGATTCCTGCCTGGTGTTGAAAAAAAGGACCTGTACGCCAAGGCATACAGATCCTGAATGCTCAATAGCGCCACTTCATTGCATGAAGGAGTGGCATGGATCTTCTCACATACCCCCACGGCCCATGCATGCCTGCACGTCCGTTCGGCGATGATTGCCTTTCAGAAGCTTCACAGCCTGCCGGCTCTGCTTCCTACTCATCTGCATCGCTGCCTCTATTTTTCACTTTTCCAGGGAAATCCTGCATCACACGTCCCGCTCCATGCAGGAACATTTGACTGGAACATCATAAAATCATATGTAAGGGCTGTCAAGAAAAAAGAAACTATTTGCATGTCAATGTAAATAGTTTCAGTGAAGGCTTTCGATCACAGATTCATACACAGCCCGCATCTCATCCTTCTCATAGTCCGTCAGTTCATAGTCTTCTGAAGAAATGACAATGTCATTCAGCAAGGCCATGTGGCTGCCGGTGATCTTTCCGTCCTTGACGGCAATGACCAGCGGGATGTTGAACGAAGGATTTCCATTGCTGTCAAGAACAGTGAATGTGTCCTTGATGTATGAAACCAATGCATGATACACAAGCTTTCCGTCCGAGGAATCCAGCAGTACTTCCTGCTTGTTGTCCACATATCCTGTTCCGACATCCACGTAGTATGCCGTGATGCCGTATTCCTTCAGTACCTCATCCAGTACCGGTAATGCTCTCTGACAGAACGGACAGGTTGTCCTTCCATAGTAGATAACTCCTGTTCCTTCCTGTGAAAACAGTCTCTCTGATTCCTCCAGGGAGATTGTCACAAAGGAAGGATCAGCGCTTTCCAGCCACTGATATCCGGACATGTCCGGATGTTCATCCAGGATTGTCATTTCCACAGGATTGTCTGCAGTGACAGCTATCGTGGCTGATACCGGTGTATCCTCTGCCGCCTGCTGTGCAATCTCGCTGTATTTCTTTCCGCAGCCCGCAAGCAGAAGACAGAGCGATACAAAAGTGAGTGCTGGTTTCCTCATTCAGACACCAGCACTTTCAGGATTTCACCATAGTACTGGGTGTGAACCCCGGACTTTGCATACCAGTCCTTTACCCCTTCATCCACACTGTCCTTGTCGAATCTGCTCTTGCCCATGATCCTGCACAGGATGACAACACGGCTGTCCAGCAGATACGGAGCCTCGGCATCATAGCTGATGTTCTTTCCGGCAAGCTTGTCTTCATCCCTGCCGGATACTGTGCCGAAGTAGCGGATCAGGTTCTTATCCTCAGGAAAGCTGATGGAGAAGTACTCTGCATTATCAAAGATATGTCTCGAGTATCTTGTCTCATGCACATACACCGTGGCTGTGGGTTTGCCCCAGAGCACACCAAAGCCTGCCCAGCCGATCGTCAGACCGTCTGCTTCCTTGCCATCGCTTGCCATGGCAATGGCACAGTCCTGTTCCATGTTCATGGGATTGATGTATCTGCAGAGTTCACTGACACTTATTTCCTTCAGCATGTCATTTCTCCTCTCCGTGTTTCAGGCTTCCCTTTGCCTCATTGGCATCCAGGATTTCCTCTGTCTTTGCATAGAGGATTTCCGAGCCTTCTCTTGTATGGCACTGTCTTCCTTCCACCTGGGTTCTTGTAACACCGTGTTCCTTCCAGTCTCCGCCTTCATTGGAATCATTCAGCAATAACGGCTGGAAGTTATCCATGGCTCTTGCAAACCTTGCCTCTGCGGTTTCCCCTGTATCAAACTCCTCAAAGATGCTTCTGAGCTCATCTCTCTGATCCTCCGGCAGCAGCCCGAAGATATGCTCTGCGGCAGCTTCCTCCCTTGCCTTCTGAGACTTCTTTCCTTCCTCATCATAGGCATAGGTATCCCCTGCCTCGATCTCCACCACATCATGGATCAGACACATGATCATGACACGGGAGATATCCACAGGCACATTGCTGTATTCCTTCAGGAGGTAGGCCATGATGGCCATATGCCATGCATGTTCCGCATCATCCTCCCTTCTTCCATGATGGGAAAGATGCGTCTGTCTCAGGATGTTCTTCTCTTCATCAATCCTCAGGATGAAATCAATCTGTTTCTGCAGTCTTTCCTGATCCATCTCAGAGAACCTTCACTGTTTCTTCCAGAGGCTTCCTGCTTGTGTGGTTTGCCATCGGTCTTGTGCCAGGCTTTGCATAGCCAAGATCCATTAACATCACAACCTCTTCATTCTCCGGAAGTTCAAATAACTGCTTTACCTTTTCCGGATCAAAGAAGTTCAGCCAGCAGCTGTCAATTCCTGCATTGTATGCCGCAAGGATCATATGTGTTGCAATGATCGTGGCATCCTCCGCTCCGGAATGATGCTTCTCGCCCGGATAGGTGAAGACATTGTTCCTGTCATAAGCCACAACCAGAACGGTTCCCGCATTGTACCGGCATGGTGTGGCTTCATCAATCAAAGCCAGCTTCTCTGCAGATTCCACCACATAGATCTTCTGTTCCTGCAGGTTCTTTGCGGTAGGCGCAAGCCTTCCTGCCTCCAGGATCTCCTGCAGTTTTTCCTTTTCCACAGCTCTTCCGTCAAAGTTCTTGCAGGAATACCGGTTTGTTACAACGTCCTTGAATTCCATGTTCTTCTCCTTACTTTTCGTGTACGAGCTTACCGCTCATATGGTCAATGCTCAGGCACAGGATTGTCAGTGCCTTTTCATACTTCCTGGCATAGGCTTCCATATCTTCTTCTGGCGGATAGTACTTCCTTCCGAGATTCACGGTTTCCTGAAATGCCTTGTCAGGATCTTCTGCCTTTTCGATCCTTCCGAAGATCACAACACTCCTGATATAGAGTGCCCAGTCTCCTTCTTCCCTGTATCCTTGATCCATGACGGTGAAGCAGACATGATTGTCCTTCTGCAGAAGGTCAATCTTGTTGCCTTCCTTTGCACCATGGAAATAGATCTTCCCGTCCTGTGCATCGTAATAGAAATCGAGAGGAATGCCGTATGGATATCCGTTCTCCCCGAACATGGAGAGAACACCTCTGGGTGATTCCTTCAGTACTTCCAGGCATTCCGCTTCTGATATTTCCTGCTTGAAGCGTCTCATCTTACGCCATTCCATGTCTCAGTCCTCCAGCCATTTCACATTTCCGGTTTCCACATCATACAGGGCACCAACAGTCTTCATCTCAGAGATCTCAGGATGTTCCGCAAACGCCTCCCTGATCAGCGATACATTCCGCTGTACATTCAGGATGCTGGCTTTTGTCTCATCCTTCTCATCCCCGATGGCTTTCTTTATTTCGTCGGTGATGCTTGCAATGTAGCCTTCTGCTTCTCCATGCACTGCCGCATGCACGGCGCCGCAGTTTGTATGGCCAAGCACCACCGTCAGGGGACAGTGCAGATGCGCCGCAGCATATTCAATACTTCCAAGCTGATGATCATCAATGACATTGCCGGCAACACGGATCACAAACAGTTCCCCGATGCCACAGGAGAATACCGCCTCCGGTATTTCCCGGGAATCCGAGCAGGAAACAACAACGGCATATGGATGCTGACCATGCACGGCTGTTTCATGACGCAGTGCCTTTGATACATTGCCGGGATTGGTCAGGGATTCCAGATAGACCTTGTTTCCTTCCTTCAGCTTCTGAAGGCTTTCCTCAGCGTCCATGTTCCTTGTCCTTCTTCTCTGCAAGTTCATGCACACCCTTGTATACATTGACGACAAAGTCCTGGGCATTGGTGACAATACTCCTTGCCGCAATACTTCCGCGGTCTGCCAGCTTGTTCACCGTGAACTCGGAGATATCAACGACGTAGAAATACGGCTGGCGGATTGTTCCATGCGGCATCACACGGAAAGACGGTGTCGTA